>JAEWLZ010000140.1 GCA_023457295.1 Cyanobacteria bacterium OH_PDB_112 | reverse complement strand
ACGAAGCGCTCGGCGCAAAATCATACGCAAAACATAATTTCGACCCTCATTCCCCGGCACAAGACCATCCGCAATCATAAAACTCACACAACGAATATGGTCTGTAATGATGCGCAAACTCACGTCAGTTTTTGGGGTTTCTTTATATTTTTTGCCCGTAATTTTACAAACTTCATCTAAAATAGGCAAAAGCAAATCCGTCTCAAAAGTAGAGCCTAAGGCATTACATACCATGGTAATACGCTCCAAGCCCATTCCCGTATCGACATTTTTCTTTTCTAAAGGAGAGAAGTTTCCTTCTTCATCCTTAAAAAATTCCATGAAAACAAGATTCCAAATTTCGACAAACCTATCACACTCACAGGTGTCTATACCGCACTGAGGATGCCCGCAGGAGAATTCCTCACCTAAATCATAGTGAATCTCAGAACATGGACCGCAAGGTCCTGTTGGTCCGGGAGGTCCCCAAAAGTTGTCTTTTTTTCCTTTGCGCAAAATTCTCGAAGGAGAAACCCCCGCTAAATCTTGCCAAATCTGAGCAGCTTCATCATCTGTTTCAAAAACTGTAATCCAAAGTTTGTCTTTATCTAAACCCAGCTCATTTGTAACAAAATCCCATGACCATGGAATAATTTCTTTTTTAAAGTAATCCCCGAAACTAAAATTGCCGAGCATCTCAAAAAAAGTATGATGGCGGGGCGTTCTTCCGACATTTTCTATGTCAGAATCTTTGCCTCCCGCTCTTGCGCACTTTTGGACACTTGTAGCTCTCGGAGGTTCAGGAGGTTTTTCATATCCCAAAAATATAGGTACAAACTGCACCATGCCCGCTGTTGTAAGCAAAATGGTAGGATTATCAGGTATAAGACTCGAACTTTTTACCAAATTATGGTTATGTTTCTTTACAAAAAAATCCAGAAACTTTTGCCTTATCTCTTTTCCTGACAATACTTTAGACATTTTCACCTCTTTGTAAACTACATTTGTTTACATTTTACCGCAAAAGATATTTTAAGGTAAAATATTTAAATTAATGAAACATCCTTAAATAATTTAATTGTCTTGGGGAGGTATTTATGAAAAAGTTATCAAGTAGTTTTTTTCTTCTTTTTATTATGATTATGCAACCTGTATTTTGCTAGGCTTTTAAAGTATAATTTTGTTATGAACGCCGAAACAGCAAAGAAACTTCAAGTAAAAATCCGTAAAATGGAGCATAGCGATATAAATGAAATTATGGATATCGAATGTTCTGTTTATGGTGACCACCATTGGTCAAAAGAAGGTTTTGAATCAGAAATAATTACTGATATAGGAAACTATTTTTCGATTTTTGATACTTCAAAAAACAAACTCATAGGCTATGGTGGTTTTTGGAATATCCTTGATGAAGGACATATAACAACTGTCGCTATATCAAAAGACTATCAAGGATTGGGATTGAGTGAGATTTTAATTCAAAAATTTATCGAAACAGGTTACAAAAAAAACATAAAATGGTTCACACTGGAAGTAAGGGTATCAAATATCGCAGCATTTAAATTATACAAAAAATATCTTTTTGAAAGCTGTGGAGTAAGACCCAAATATTATCAGGACACGCAAGAAGATGCCTTAATAATGTGGACACAAAATATCCATGATGATAAATTTAAATTAAACTATGAAAATCTTAAAAACCTTACAGCGCAAAAAATAGAAGTAATCTAATGTATAAAAGAGTTTCCAGCTATATAAAAGAACTTGATTTTAAAACCTGCTACCCGAAATTGAGCCTCGGGGTACTTGTTGTTACCGCTCTTTGTTCTTTTTTGCTCGTTATGGCAACTTTTATGCAATTTCAGTTCGGTTATATTTTAATTCCTGAAAAAATATTCACAAACCCTTTTAATTTCTTTGCAGAAGGACAATTTTACAGTCAATTTGTGCAAAACTTTAATTATATTCCTCAAATCCCTATTGTTCTTTTTATAGGAGCATTATTGGGTTACAGGTTTGGTATTTTGGCTATTGCGGCTTATATTATAATTGGTCTTTGCGGTGTCCCGGTATTTGGACTGGGAGGAGGATTAAGATATATTTTACAGCCTTCTTTCGGTTATATTTTAGGTTACTTGATAGGAGCATTTTTTGTTGCTAAAAACCTCGAAAATAATCGTTCACCCCTTGCTATTTTGCTTTCATCCACAATAGGTGTACTGCTTATACATGTATTCGGAATACTTTACCTTATTATAATATCTGTTTTTCAGCATCAAACACTTCCTGTAATTTTGAGTTGGGTTTGGATTCTGACAGGAATACAACTTATCTATGACCTTGTTATAAGTATCTTTACGGTAGCCCTTGCAAGACCTGTTCGAGGATTGCTTTGGATTGCGATAGGATAAATATTTCAAATAGAGGATTTAAAATAAAACCCTAATTGTTATTATTAAAATGATTTGGGAATTCAGGAGAAAAAATGATCACAAATATTAGTGGTTCAGATAGGGCTGCCGATTTGGCAAATTTGCTCGCTCTACAAAAAAATCAACCCTCGGTTAAAAAAACAACAGAAGAAGACTTTAAAGATAATTATTTATCTTCTCTTTTGGACAAATGCTCGTCTAAACTTTCAAAAGTTAATTCCTTTAATGATTTTGAAAAAATTTTTAAAGATACAGCAAAAGCAGATTACTATTATGCCGATGATTTAAAAAATGTTAAAGATTTTTCGTCCCATAAAGATTGTGAAGATTATAAAGCATTAACAAAAGAGGATTACAGGCAAGCTTTTATTACATATTGCGAAAGTAGAGGATGTTACAGCGAAAAAGAACTTCAAACATTAAATAAAACCAATTGTAATACAATGGATGAACTCAAAAATGCAACTGTTGAAAATATAAAAGATTTTTCAAAAAAATTGGTTGAAATGGGTTATACTGATTGTGATTTAACAGAGGAAGACGCCAAAAAAATCGTTTCTGTTATCTCTTATGAAGATATGGCTTATCTCAATGACCCCAATAAATCAAATATTGAAAAAGCTAAATTTTTACAAAAATTGATTAATAAAATTTTAACTGATGAAGATATAAGCAAATATTTAGACAAAAAATTAAAAGATAAGCTTTCAAAAATGCCAAACGCTTTAGATGTTCTTATTGAAAAATTGGAAGAACAAGAACACAAAAAACGTGAAACGGAAAAAGAGCTTATAAATCTTCCAAAATTAGAAGCTAAAGAAACTTATGATAATTTGGACAAAAATATAAAAAATTACAAAAATTCTTTAATAGAAAATTACAATACAACAAAAAATGATGCCTTAAATAATTATATTCTTGCCTAAATTAAATATTAAAATTCTTGCCGTTAAAAAACTGCACCAACGCCTCAAGGCAGGCAGGAATTTCAAGCCCTAAATAAGTATACGCCTTTGCCAACATAAACGCGATATTATTCCACGAATTCGCATCAACATAAGACGTAATCAAAACATCCTCAATTTTCATGTAATAAATTTTTTTGACCTTGTATTCCTTACTTATAAAAGTTTCTTTCATTACTTCAAAAGAAATCCCTTTATCATCGCAATAATTAATAAGCGGTGAAAACGCAGGATGGTCATAATATTTGTTTCTTAAATTTTGTACTGACATACACTCTAACTCCCCACTGTTTATTTTCAAACACAGTGTAACAGCGCTTTAGAGTAATATTAAGCTCCGACAGGCTAATTACAACCTATCAATAATTTCCATAGATTTTTGATGCAACTGTGGATTGTGAACACGCAAAATATTGACCCCGCGAGATGCCAATACAGAATTTATGGCAAGTGTAGCCAGGTCTTTTTCTTCCATTATTTCGTTATCCGTTATAAAAGATTTTCTTGAAACGCCGACAAGCAAAGGACATCCAAGTGTTTTAAATTCTTCTATACGACATAAAAGCTCCATATTGTGCTCTTTAGTTTTGCCGAAACCTATCCCCACATCTACAATAATTTTTTCTTTTAAAACACCTTTTTGAACAGCTGCATCAATTTTGTCGGACAAATCCTTATAAACTTCATCCACAATATTTTCATACGTGGGATTTTTTTGCATATTTTCGGGAGTCCCGACAGAGTGCATCAAAATAAAGGGAGCTTGAAATTCTGCAACGACATCAAGCATTTTAGAATCCCAAACTCCTCCCGATATATCGTTAACGATATCAGCACCAGCTGATAACGCTGCTTTTGCCGTATCGGCATTACGAGTATCAACACTTATCGGAAGTTCGATACCCTGTTCCCGTATAGACGTAATGACAGGAACAATTCTTTTAATTTCTTTATCAATATCAACTTTTGAGGCATAAGGTCTTGTAGACTCACCTCCAATATCAAGAATATCGCAATATTTTGAAAGTTCTTTTGCCCCAATAACAGCCTCTTCAACAGAAAAATATTTACCTCCGTCAGAAAAACTGTCAGGCGTAATATTTAAAATCCCCATAATATAAGTTTTTGACCAATCAAAAACTTTGCCTTTTATTTCAAGAGGAATAAGTTTAGATTCTACCATCTTAACTAAATCATCCGAAAGTTTTGATAAAGAAAAAGGCTGTTTTTTAAGTTTTGTCGCAATTTGTAAAAGCTGAGAAACCGTCCCGCCCAAAACTGCATCCGTTTTATCAATTTTACAAGTAATAACTTCTCTATGAACAGCGCAATCACATCCGCAGGCAAGTGCTGTTTGTTTCAGAATAGAGGCCTGTTGAGGCGTAAGTGAAAAAATTTTAAAACATCTGAACTTGTACTTATCAACGATTTTATCAGAATAAGACCTGTCAAACCCCACCTCCTGTATTGATTGAAAAAGAAAAGCCTCCTTTATTTCCTTCAAAAGGAACGTCATTAAATAAGACCTCCTTTTTTTTGTTGAATTTGTTCGTGCACAACAAATTTGTGGATATTATCGGAAAAAGCCGTATCAACATCATTAAACCTGCACCCTACTCGAACAAATTGACCATGTTTCATATTGTATACAGGCGTAATTTTGGCATTAACAGCTAAAGTTTTGTATGTAAACGTAATTGTGGCTACCTGATTTTCGTACAAATATAAAGAATTATATAAATTTATGCCGATACCGGAACCGGATAAATCATGGCAATATCCATTATAGCTCTTGAGCGCAACCCCATCCTCAAAAATATTAACCATAACCGGGAATGTCATCTCTACTCGAAGGAAATTTCTTCTTTGAACTTTATTCAAAGCCTTCGGATAAGTAAGCCAAATACCTTCAAAATCGCTTTTTAAAACCTCTACAACATCACAAAAACCGCTCCACAAAACACCTCGTATTTTTGTCGCGACTTCTATTTTACCGCCTTCTTTTACGTCTATTTGGTTTCCTTCCGTATCAAGAATAGGTGAAATAAGAATATAATCATCCGTAGGATTCAAAACCACAGCAAAAAAGTCCTGCTCTTTACCTCTTAATTTCACAACAATTGGCAGGTTATGAATAAAACCGTCTTTAATATCCAATATATCTTGTATTACGTCCATACAAAATTCATTATAGACAAAAAAACTAATAAATACATACTTTTTATTGCGTATCGTTAAAAAAGCCGTAATTATTTAAATCACGGCTTTTTTAACTTCAAAAATTTTACTTTATCTTATTATGAACGGTAAGAACGCTCTATATTTTGCTGCAAAGACCTGCTGACCGATTGTTCTTCTGCGTTAATCATTTGTAATTGTGCCTGATACTGCTGCAATTCAAGTTCAAGTTTCTTATCTATAAGCATCAGTCGCTGTTTACGCTGTTCCATTAATCTTACTTCGGGAGACTCAGGATCCAAATCTGCGCCATTGGCGGTTGTAGCATTAATTGTACTCATCAAATTAGTACGAGCCGTATTAATAAGCTGTATCTTATATTCCAGGTCATTTCTCATGCCTGTTATATACATTAATCTTGAGGCTGCTACTAACACACCCATTTTAGCTTTTGCTCCTTCTGACTATCTGAAAGTATCGACGTTTCTTCCACCCTTGAAATTATTAGGGTTATTTTCAAGCATCAATCTTTCCATTTGTGTCAATCTGTAATTTAAGTGAGCCACACGATATTTTGCAATTTTAAGTTTTTTGTTAACACTCACCATGTTTTTTAAGTTGTTGAGAATTAAAGTAACTGTATTTTCCATTACATTTACTCTGGTAAAATATGCTTTTGCTCTAGATACGAAGGTAGAAAGCTGCTGAGGAATACTTCTTACCTGCTCAATCATCATTTCGGCTGACATATTTTCTCCTTAAACGCTTAAATTTCGAGTTTGACTCTTGAATATATAAAAACATTTAGTCCGAAAATATTTCGCATATTTTAGAAAATTATAACAAATCGTAAAAAAACTTTACAAAACTTTATTTTTTTTCAAGATATTTCTTGAAGAATGATAAGTATAAAACTTCAAATCAATTTGATTAAGGTCTTTGATAAGTACTTTAACGGGAGCAGCTGGCAAAACTCCGTCATTAAGTCTTCTTTGGGCGCCAATCAATAACGGCTGCCTGAAAAAATGCATAAATGATTCTTTAAAGTTTTCCACATAAAATATTTTATATAATGCCCGCAAATACAGGCGAATGTTCCCTCTTAACATTGACTGTCCTAAATAAAAAAAATAACCCACACATTAATTAAATTATACAAATACTACTAGAAAATCTATTATTCTTAGTGTATCTGTTTTTTGTTAATAGCCTAACTTAGGCGATGTTCGAGGATTTTTTGCTACCCTCTAAGCATTAAAGATCTTGAGCGATTTTACTATCCGCTTCAAGCTTGTCTTTAAGCATCTTTTTAATAACGTCGGACTGAGCTCCGAGCATTTTTGATATGGCTTCAAGGTTTTGAACCTTATTGGTTAAAATAGTATCTGCGTTATTCAAAACATTTTGAGAAGCGCTTTGATATGCGGCCAAAATAGAACCGCCATATCCTTGAGTAAGATTTCCGAA
>JAEWLZ010000139.1 GCA_023457295.1 Cyanobacteria bacterium OH_PDB_112 | reverse complement strand
GTCCATAATAGTTTAATTGCTACTCCTGTTAATGCAAAAATAATACTTAAAAGCCAAAGACGCATTGTAATCTGAGGTTGAGACCAATTCATAGCTTCTAGATGATGATGTATTGGTGTTGATTGCCAAATCTTTTTTTGTCTGAATTTTTTTGATAGGAGTTGAAGAATAACTGATCCTGCTTCAACAACTAAGATTCCCGCAATAATCGGTAGAACAAAAATAGAATCGGTTAAAAAAGCAACCACAGCCATAGTCATAGATAATCCCATTATTCCCGTTTCTCCCATATAGAATTTTGCTGGAGGAATATTAAACCATAAAAAGCTAAATAATGTTCCCGTTATAATAGAGCAAAAGATAGCTAAATCGTATTGTCCTTGAGCGAAAGAAATTATAGCAAAAGCGGAAAATATAGAAGCAAAGACTCCTCCTGCAAGTCCATCAATGCCATCAACAACTCCTCCTGCCCATGAAGCTAAGCAAACAATAACAAAAAGAATAACAAAGAAAAATCCTAAATCAAAATCTATTCCTTGAGGGAAGTTTAGAAGTAGTGGAATGTGGATAGTTGTCCAACCTAATTTTAAATAAAACCAAAGACCTCCGACAAGTCCAATAGCAGAAATTAGAAGCATTCTCAAAGAGAAGGTTAAACCTCCTCCAATATATTTTCCTTTTCCCCAAACAACAGCCATGTCGTCAGCTAAGCCGATGATAGAAGCAGTTATAATGGTAAAAAAAGGAAGCCAAGTTTCGTTTCTGGTAATAAAACTTAAGTTCTCAAGCCACCAAATATCAGTTATCTTAGAAAGTAAGGTAAAGGAAATAGCGATAATAAAAACTGTTCCCCAAATAATAATTCCTCCTCCTCTTGGAGTGTTTGTTTCTTTTTCTTTATGAAACTTTGCAAAAATTTCAGCCTCTTTCCCATCAATAGTTAAAGCGCGTACTTTTTTCTTCCAAAATTGTTTTGTATTTAAATAAGGAATTAAAAATTGAGCAAAGATAATCGCGATTAATGATCCTAAAGTTGTTAATCCGAGAAGCCTAATAGCATTATAAATTTCAATTGTCATGTTTAAAAAGTAAAAGAATTATTTACCCAGTTGGTTAGATTTTTCATTTCTCCAAATCTATCATTTGAGTTTATTATAATATTTATAATTATATCATTCAAATTATTTTTTGTCATTAGAACTAAACACCCGTTAGCTATTTCTGTATAACCTGTCTTCCCCCAAGTGCCATTAGGCATTTCTTTTAAAAGCGAGTTAGTGGTAGTTATTTTGTGACTTACTCCTTCTTCGCTGATAACTGTGTATTCTTTGTTTGCCAATATTTCAGGAATAAGTGGATAGTTTTTAATAATGTCAGCAACAAGGATTGTTAAATCTTTAGCAGAAGAAGTATTGTAACTTCCATTATCTTCATCTAGTCCGCTAGGGTTTACAAAATGCGTTTTTTTCATTTTTAATTTTTTAGCTTTTTCATTCATTAAGATAATGAAATTTTCTCTATTTAGTTTTGAAGCTAAGCATTCAGCGGCATCATTGCTTGATTCGATAAGCATTATATATAAAAGATTTTCAATAGTAATATGTTCTCCCAACTTTAAACTTCCTGAAGTTCCCCAAGCAGAAAGCATTTTTTCATCAATAAGTATTTTAGAATTTTTAGGATAATTATCAATAACAATAACTGCACTCATTAACTTTGTGATTGAGGCAATAGCTGTTTTTTCTTCTAAATTGTTTTCGTATAAAATTACTTTATTGTCATTAGTTAACAAAACAGAGGAAGCAATATTCGCTTCTAACTTTAAGTCATAATCATTCTTCAGATAAGGTTTGAAGATTCTTTCATCTTCTAAAAAAGAAACAACATTTCCTTTTGCATTAGTAGTTGAGTTTTTAAAAGCAACAAAACAACCAATAATTACTATTAAAATTAAGATTATAAATAAAACAAGATTTTTATTCATCTTCTATTTTTATCCCAAGTTCTTTTAATTGTTTTTTAGAAACAGGTGAAGGTGATCCCATCATTAAGTCTTTATTATCTCCTGTTTTAGGAAAAGCGATTACTTCCCTTATAGATTCTTCCTCTAGAGCGACTGCAAAGAATCTATCAAGACCAGAAGCGATTCCTCCGTGTGGCGGAATACCATATTCAAAAGCATCGAAATAGTGTTTAAATTGAACGCGAACATCTTTTTCTTCGTGTTCCATAACCGCAAAAGAAGTCTTTAAAATATCAATATCGTGAGCCCTTAGGGAACCTCCAGCAATTTCAAACCCATTCAAAACTAAGTCAAATTGGTGTGCAAGAATACTTGCTGGATCTTTTTTGATTTTTTCAATATCTGTTTCTTGAGGTAAGGTAAAAGGATGATGGCAAGCTCCCCATCTTTTGTATTCTTCTTTCCATTCAAACATAGGAAAGTCAGTAATAAAATAAAAAGCAAGTTCGTTTTTATCAGTTTTATCTTTTCTCATATCAGGTTTATCAGAACCATATTTTTCCATGGCTTCTTTATAAGTCATTCTTGGAAAAGGAATTTGCTGAATGTGTTTTTCGGGAAATATTTTTTGAGTAACGTCAATATATATTTCTTCCATTAAATTCATAATTTCTTCTTTTCCTTCCGGGAAAGCCATTTC
>JAEWLZ010000138.1 GCA_023457295.1 Cyanobacteria bacterium OH_PDB_112 | reverse complement strand
AAGACATATGGAGCAACAATATTATTAACAGAAGAAGCATCAATTTCGATGGATATTTCGGTTTTGTTCCAAGACACTTTAGCGCCTGTATACCTAAGGACTTCCGCCATAGTTTCAACATCTGTAAGTTCAGGAACATTGTGTAAAACACTTGTTCCGTCTACTAGTAAAGCAGCTGCCATTAACTTAAGAACAGCATTTTTTGCGCCGCCCACAATTACTTCTCCGCGAAGCTTTTTGCCCCCGTTGATAACTAAGCATTGAGACAAGGTTAATCCTCCGATTCATCTCTCTTCTTGTAATAAATTCACTTTCTTTAATTATAATTATAAAACTAATATAAAAAAAAAGGAACATTTTTTAAAATTTTAGTCTGTATAATAGATTTTTTAGTGTTATAATCCAGTTTAGATATCTAAAAGAAGGATTTTTAAATGAAAAAACATCAGGCAACAGGTTTATACATTGTTTTAATATTGCTTATTTCAACATTATTAACGTCTTTTTATTTGGAAAAAAATGTTACTTACCAAAATATCTCTTATTCTAATTTTTTAGAAAAAGTAGAATCAGGTGAAATTAAAAAGGTTGAAATTTCAGGGAAGCAGGTTAATGCCTCTCCCAAAATTCAAAAAGGTAAAAGCCCTATAATGTATAGTGTTACTATTCCTGACAGTGATCCTTCTTTTATTTCAAAACTTGAAAAACAAAAAGTTGACATAGAGGTTCAAGCTCATGAAAACAAAGGGCAATGGCTTGGACTTATTAGTTCATTATTTTTCCCGATATTGTTCCTGATTGCCATTATGATGATATTTAGAAGTGCCCAAGGCGGCGGTTCTCAGGCAATGAATTTTGGCAAAAGCAGAGCCAAAATGATGATGGACAACAAAGTAAAAGTAACTTTCAAAGATGTTGCGGGTATTGATGAAGCTAAGCAAGAACTTGAAGAAATAGTTGATTTTTTAAAAAATGGTGAAAAATATTTAGCACTTGGTGCAAAAATTCCTAAAGGTGTTCTTCTTGTTGGTGCGCCCGGAACGGGTAAAACCCTTATGGCAAAGGCCGTAGCAGGAGAAGCAGGTGTTCCTTTCTTTTCAATAAGCGGTTCGGATTTTGTTGAGATGTTCGTAGGGGTTGGTGCATCACGTGTTAGGGATTTGTTTGAACAAGCTAAAAAACATTCACCTTGTATAGTTTTTATTGATGAAATTGATGCGGTAGGTCGTCAGCGCGGCGCAGGTTTAGGCGGTGGGCATGACGAAAGAGAGCAGACTCTTAACCAGCTTTTGGTAGAAATGGATGGTTTTGACGGAACGACAGGAATTATTGTTGTTGCGGCAACAAACAGGCCTGATATTTTGGACAATGCGCTTTTACGTCCCGGTCGTTTTGACAGACAAGTTGTTATAGACAAACCTGATATTCAAGGACGTGAGCAAATTTTGGAAGTGCATGTAAAAGGCAAACCGCTTGCGCCTGAAGTTGAAATAAAAACAATTGCAAAAAGAACGCCGGGATTTACCGGAGCTGATTTATCAAATCTTTTGAACGAGGCAGCTTTACTTGCGGCACGTTATGAAAAAAAAGAAATCGAAATGGAAGATTTGGAAGCGGCGATAGACAAAATTATAGCTGGCCCAGAAAAGAAAAGCCGAATTATTTCTGATGAAGAAAAAGAAAATACAGCTTATCACGAAGTGGGTCACGCGCTTTTATCAAAATTGTTGAAACATTGTGATCCTCTGCATAAGGTTTCAATAATTCCAAGAGGTATGGCTTTAGGTGTAACGATGACTTTGCCTGAAAAAGATCATTTGACTTACAAAAAAGATCAGCTTCTTGATCAAATTACGATGCTTTTGGGTGGAAGAATCGCCGAAGAAATTGTTTTTGGGTCTGAAAAAATAACAACCGGCGCGCAAAATGACCTTGACCGTGCAACAGAGATAGCCCGTAAAATGGTTACGGCTTATGGCATGAGCGATGTTATGGGGCCTATGACTTTTGGTAAGCGCAATGAACATGTTTTCTTAGGTCGTGATTTTGGACATGAACGCAATTTCTCAGAAGAAGTTGCATCAAAAATTGATGCGGAAATCAAAAAAATAATAGAAGAACGCTATCAGGTAGCTAAGCAGCTTTTGGTCGAAAATCGAGATATTGTGGAAGAAATCTCCAAAATTCTTCTTGAAAAAGAAACTTTGGATAAAGATGAAATCGATGAAATTATGGAAAAAATAAGAAATCAAAGAGGTTAAATAACAAAAAGACCGGAGAAAGATCTCCGGTCTTTTTTTATCAGAAAACAGTTATACTCCGATAGGCTTGTAAGCCTGTACATGTTCAGGATTAACAGAAAGCCATTTAAATGTTGCCATTTCTTTCTCTTCCGGCATTTTAGTAATAAATGTTCCGCCGTATCTGCCTCTTGCGAATTCAATTATATTTTGCTTGGCGAGATTTTGAAGGGCTTTTCTGATAGTATTGCTGCTTACATCCAGCTTATCAGCCAGTGCTCCCATAGAGGGGAGTTTTTGTCCTACCTTATATTGTTCTCTGATTAAAAGTTTAAGGTGTTTTTCTACTCTTTCATAATTGTAGAAGCTTGCTTCATTTGCAGAAGCAAATATTTCGTATTCAGCACCTTTTGGAGTTTTGTCCTCAGGCATTCTGACTATTATTGTGCCGTATCTTCCTCGTCTTGCGCACAAAATACCTTCATCAATCAAGGCTTTCATTGCATCATGGACGGTTTTTATACTGACTTTTAAAACTTCCGACATTTTTGCATGTGCGGGGAGTCTATCATTTACCTTGTGGTTAGTTTGGATATAATTTTTTAAATCCTGACTAACTTGTACTACAAGGGTTTTGTTTGCTTCCGTATCTCCAAATTCAGAATGTTCTTCATTTGTGATTACGGGAACGGAATTTAAAATCCAGTTTGATTTGTTTCCACGGCTATTTTTTGTACCGATAATACCGTTTTTGGATAAATATTCAAGAGCTAACCGGGTTGTATTTAGGGTGCTGTTAAGTTTTTTTGCCAGTTCTCTTGAAGAAGGTAAGGTTTCATTAGGGGCATAACCTTTTTCAAGGATGTGATTTTTTAACGAGTAAATAATTTTTTCTCGTTTGGAGGTTTGTTTTCTCAGCTGAGATTCTGTAGCATCCTGTGCTTTAATCATTGTTCCGATGCGCTGTTTTGATTCTACATAGCCTTCGTCTTCAATATAGCGAATCGCATTTTGTACTGTACCTACGCTTACACCAACGTAAGACGCAATATCTTCTTTTTTAGGGAGAAGATTTCCCTCTTTGATTTTTCTGGCGTTCAAGCTGTCTGTAATCCAACTCATGAGCCAAGCTGCAATAATACTGTCTTTTGTTTTTGACTTGTCTTTTAAATCGGGAAGCTTTTTGGGTAGTGTCCCGACTTCAAGTCTAAGTAAAGCAGCTTTTTCAATGTTCTTAAATTTACCAACCATTTTTCGTCTCCACAAAACTACTTCTTATAACTTTCACTTACTTTTCATTAAAACAACTGAATGAAAAAAATTGCCTTATTTTTGAAAAAATGTTAAGAGAAAATTATAATTTTACCTGCTTACTTAGTTATTTAGAGGTTTTACAAGGTTTTATATTTCTTTACATTTAAAAAAAAATAACTAAACCCGGCAATAAAAAACCTCTAGGGGGTAGAGGTTAAAAGTCCAAAATAGAGAGTTAGAGGTCTCTTTCATTTTTTATTCCTCCATTATATATTTTTTTTCATAAAAGGGAAGCCTTTTAAGTGTATTTTTAACAGTTAAAATTTTTTTATTTTAACTGTTTTTCCAAAAGTCTTGCTATTTCAATATCTTCAGGAGTTGTGATTTTTAAATTTTTGTAACATCCTTTAACAATATAAACAGATTTTCCTGTTTTTTCGATTAGCAAAGTATCATCAGTGAAATCTTCTCCCTCAAATTTCAGATGAGCATCAAGTATTTCTTTGTAATTAAATACCTGTGGGGTTTGAACCTGCCATAAATCCGCTCTGTTTGGAGT
>JAEWLZ010000137.1 GCA_023457295.1 Cyanobacteria bacterium OH_PDB_112 | reverse complement strand
TATATTGAATATCTTATAAAGTATGTTAGGGGTTAATTTTTTTATGAAAGTCTATTCTGCCGCCAATAGAAAAACAATAAATTTTGGAACTTCTTTGAAAGGATTCCCTGCTTCGGTTGGCATTGCAATTAATAAAAATTGCAACTTGAAATGCTCCTATTGTCCAAATAAATTCATTGAAAAATATCCTCCTGAGCAAGTAATGCCCATTCCTTTTTACAAGAAAATTTTAAATGATTTAAAAGAAATTGATTTTGACGGTTTATTATATTTTTCCAGATTTAACGAGCCAACTTTGGTTAAAGTCGAAAAATATATAAAACTCGCAAAAGAAAAATTACCTAAAGCCAGAACAGAGCTTTATACCAATGCTTCCATTATAGATTCAAAAAGACTTAAAAGTTTAAAAGATTCAGGTATTGATTTAATTATTGCTACTCAACATACTGCAAAAGGTTTTATTGACAGATTAAAAAATATACCCGATGAACTTCTGAAAAATGTGCATGTTCATTATGGCGATGAAATGCGTTTAGTAAATCGTGCCGGGGTTTTGAATAGTATTGAAGAACCTTTGAATAAACCTTGCTATTCTGTATCAAGAGTTTTTGTTGTAGATACTGATGGCAAAGTCCCTATTTGTATAGATGATTATCAACCCTCAGTTATTTTGGGTGACTTGCATGACAAATCTGTTAAAGAAATTTGGACGGATCCTTATTATGAAAATTTAAGGCATCAAATTGGAGAAGTCGGTAATCGTGAGATTTTAGACTTATGCAAAAAATGTGATAGGACTCCTGAACACCGTTTGGCAACAAACTTCAATTTAAACATGAATGAAGCTTCTTATAGAAAGAAATTATTACAAGAAACAGGCAATGCGCATATTGGGCTCGAAAAATTGACCAATTTGGATGTTAAGTAATTAAAAACTAAAGCAATTGCTCTGCGTATGGTTCTGATTCTTTCATCCAATCATCTTGCTTAATTTTAAAGCCGTGATTCCAAAATTTTTCGATGGCATAAGTTTCACGTTCTTCTTTATGCAGAACATGCACAATTACATCACCGTAATCTAACAAATTCCAGCGATTTTTTACGTCATTTTCTTCGCCGTTTGGATATCTTTCAAAAACTTTTTTGATATATTCTTTAACATAACCTGTCATAGCTCTTACTTGAGTTGAGCTTTCTCCAGAGCAAATCACAAAATAATCCGCCATGATTGAAACATTTGAAATGTTCAAAATAGTAATATCTTTTGCCAGTCTGTTATCTAAAATCCTTGCGATAACACTAGTCAGTAAACTTGTTTCTACGTCCTTCAAAATTTCCCCCTGATAGATTCTTTTGCTTTTTTCCATAAATCGTCGTATTCTTCAAAATTATACTCTTCTAAAGGTTTTTGGGCAAGTTTTTCCATTTCTTTAAATCTTTTGACGAATTTTTTGTTTGCCCGTCTTAGAGCTTGTTCCGCATCAATTTTGTGCCATCTTGCAATATTTACAAGTGCAAAGAGAATATCTCCGAATTCATCTTCCATTGCATCGTGATTTTTTTCTTCGACTTCTTTATGGAATTCCTCTATTTCTGAGGTGAAACATTCTTTAAGCATTTCGTAGTTAGGCCATTCAAATCCTACTTTTACCGCTTTTTTGCTTATTTGTTGTGCGCACATTAGAGCGGGTTGTGAATAAACAACTCCATCAAGAACTGATTTTCGAGTGGCTTTTTTCTCTTTTTTCTTTATTTCTTCCCAACGTTGCAAAACTTCTTCCGAGTTGTCGATATTTTCATCTCCGAAAACATGAGGGTGACGGCGTATTAGTTTTTCGCTGATTTCACCTGCTACATCTTCAATGTCGAATTTGTCTGCTTCTTTTGCAATTTGAGCATGGAAAAATACTTGCAAAAGCACATCTCCGAGTTCTTCTCTCATATCTTCTGTATTCTCTTCATCAATAGCTTCAAGAAGTTCGTATGATTCTTCAATTAAATTTCTTTTCAAAGACTTGTGAGTTTGTTCTTTATCCCAAGGACAACCGTCTTCGGAGCGAAGTCTGTCAAGAATTTGGCGTAATTTTTGCAAATTACTCATTATGGCATCACCTGATCAACTGCCAAAATCAAAATCCCGCTAGCGCCCAGTTTTTTCAATCTGTCAACGATAGAATAAACTTCATTTTTATTAATTACAATATGAATAGCAACTTCTTCATCATTACCTATAAGAGTTGTTACCGTTGGAGATTTTAATCCTAAATCTTTTATTTGGTCTAATGCCTTTTTAGGAAAATTTGCCATTAAGTATTTTTTATCTTCCGCCATTATTGCTGATTTTATTGCTCTTACAAAAGTTTCTATTTCTTCTGAATGCTCTTTCAAAATACCTGGACGACCCACTATTGTAGCTGACGATTCTAAGAATGAATCTATAACGCGAAGCTTATTCATCTTGAGCGTAGAACCTGATGAGGTAATATCCACTATTACATCTGCCAGTCCTAGTCTTGGGGTTATTTCTGTTGCTCCCGCTACTTCAATTATGTGAGCTTTTTTGCCATGCTTCTCAAAATATTTTTTTGCAATATTGGGAAACGATGTCACAACTTTTACATCATCAGGCAAATCAACAGGCGAAAAATATTGGTCTTCATCTTTTACCGCTACCACCATGCTGCATTTCCCAAAATCCAAGTCTAAAATTTTATCAACTTCACTTCCTGCCTCTTCTACGACATCAATGCCCGTAAAACCTATATCCGCAGTACCGTTTTGAATAAATTTCGGTATGTCTTTTGTCCTTAAAAATATAACTGAATAACGTCCGTCTTCACTTGTTGTTGATAAAGCTCTTTCTTTTTTATCTATTAAATTTATTCCCGCTCTTTCAAGTAAATTGAGCATTTTTTCAGACATTCTGCCCTTGTTTGGAACGGCTATTCTTAAAATTTCCATTTTTACACCTTTTTGTTAAGCATTCTACATATTTATAAGTATATCAAAAAAAAATATTGACAGATTTATTTTTTATTCTTATAATAATATCATCAAGTGTTAATCAAACACTTTTTGCACTTTCTGGTAACAATAAAAGATTTATTTATTTAAACAAAAGAAGAAGAGACCATTAGGATGCAGAATATACACCATTTTTAAAAATGGTGTTTTTTATTGTAAAATAAATGTATAATTAATTACGGAGAAAATATATGGAATGCAAAAAAGAAACAAACAAAGCTTCTTGTACATGTTCATACTCTTGTTCTAAGCGAGGCATTTGTTGTGATTGTGTAGCGTACCATAGAGAAAGAGGAGAAATTCCGGGATGTTTTTTCTCAAAAGAATCAGAAGCGACATATGATAGAAGTATAAATTACTTCAAACGCACTACTACAATTGTAGATTAGAATGATTCAAATAGTGGAATAATACTATAACTGCATCCTGTTGAAGAGCATTTACGAGGGTTAAAAATGAAGATTTTAATAGCTAATGATGATGGAATTAACGCAAGCGGCATAAGAGCCATGATGGAGGTGTTATCAAGCGAGCATGAAGTTTATGTTATTGCTCCTGAGAGAGAACAGTCTGCGGCAGGACATTCAATAACTTTGCATACTCCTTTAAGGGTAGAAGAAGTTGAACCAAAGTTTAATGTCAAAAGAGCATGGATGGTTTCCGGTACTCCCGGGGACTGTGTAAAAATGGGTCTTAAAGCTATTTTATCTGAAGAAGAGTATCCTGATATTATCATTTCTGGTCCTAATCATGGACCGAATTTGGGCACGGATATTTTATATTCCGGTACTGTTTCCGCTGCTTTAGAAGGAGCTATTTCAGGTTATCCCAGTATTGCTGTTTCTGTTGCGGGCAATAGACAAAGCCTTGAACATTTTTATTATGCGGCAGAATTTGTAAGAAAATTTTTACCTAATATCCAAAAAATCAGTTTTCCTCCTAAAAGTATATTGAATATAAATATTCCCAGTATTCCATCGGAAGATATAACAGGCCTTGAAATTACAAAGCTTGGGACACGCATGTATACTGATGATTATGAAAAAAGGGTAGATCCTCGCGGAAAAATTTATTATTGGCTTGCAGGAGAACTTATAACTCAAGGCAATGAAGTCGGTACTGACATAGAAGCAATACGAAATAATAAAGTTTCAATTACTCCCGTTACTTTTGAAATTACTCATAAAAGTGTTATGCCTGAGCTTGAAAAAGCTTTTTGCAAAGACGGCGTATGCGAGTGGTTTTAACTATTTAAACGTTTTTTAAAAATTAATTTTTGTAACAAAATCTTAAGAATGCCTAACTAAAATGGCAATTTTTTTCTTGAGCGGACTTAAACTAAACATACGAGAAAAAAATCGAAAGGTATATGGGAAGAATGAATAACTATTCAATGCCGGTGCAGTATAATCAGCCACCTATTCCGCAGCAAATACGTCCTGAAGTAAATGCTGTTAAAATAGAGCTTATAAATCCTCAGGCTTATGGCTCAAACCCTGAAGCTAATACTGTTGCTCCTGCTGCGTTGATGCAAACACCGACATATATGTCTAATCAAATGCCGGTTTATGCTTATCCACAGTCTCAAATATATCCTGTTATGGCAACTCCAATGGGAACTGTGCAAAATCTTGCGCCAATGCCTTTTATTCCTCAGCAACCTTTATTGGTAGCTGAAAAAAATGAATCAGGTGCAAAACCTGAACCAAAAACTGGAGCTATTTCTAATCCTGTTCCAGAACCGCCTTCAGCTAATTTTGTGCCTATTAAACCAGAGAAAAAAGATATTCCTCCTGCACTTATAGATCAAGCACCTGCGGTTGTTGATAAAAAAGCTCAGCCTCAAAAAGAAGTACAGCCTGAGGCGAAGAAAGATAATCAGTCTGTAAAACAAGATATCCCAATAGCAAGTGCAGCAACTCCAAGTCAATCTTCCGCAGAAATGACACTTCCACAAGCAGAAGAAATAATGCCGGCAATTGATTTGAAACCTATTGTAGGGTCTTTGAAATCTGAAGATATGGATGAGCAATTTATGGCTATTCAACAAATAGCTGAATTGGGACAAAACCCTAAAATGCCTTCAGATTTGCTTTTGAATGAAGAAGTTTTTAATAATTTGAACAGCGTTATAACAAAAGATACTTCTGCGATGGCAGGTCCTACTGAAGAACAGCAAGATTTAAGAAGCAGAAAATTTAACGGAGAACAATTGACTCCTGAGCAAGATTCTTTGGCAGAAACGCTTTCTCCTCAAGAAACTGCGGAAATGAATAAAATGTTTGCAACTTATACATTAGCTGTTGTTCAAAAGAATTTCAGAGAATCAGTAAACAAAGAAGCATCAAAACAAGGATTGGAAGCGGTTAAACTAAATGAAATCCCTGAAATGGAAACAGTTGTAGAAAATATTAAATCAAATCCTAATCCCTTAATTAGGGAAGCAAGCATAAGCGCATTGGCTTTTGTTGCAAAACCTGAAGATAAAGAGACGGTGGGTATAATCCTATCAGCGGCTTCAACGGATTCTGATCCGATGGTTAAAGAAACTGCTGCAAAAGCCCAAGAAAAGATAAATAACCTAATATAACCTAAAAAACCCTTTTAAAACTTCCCAAAAGTTTACGCATCTTCCCCAGAAGGTGCTTTTTTATTTGCAATAAAAAGCGGGGCAAGCCCCGCCGTTCAGAGTTGGTACTCCGGTTAGTTTCAGTTTCTAACGTTGTTCCGAGATTAGTTAAAATATCTTTTTAGAAGACCTTCAAAAACTTGTCCGTGACGTGCTTCGTCTTTACACATTTCGTGGACTGTATCATGAATGGCATCGTAATTAAGTTGTTTTGCTCTTGTCGCAATATCTTTTTTACCTTGACAAGCGCCGAATTCAGCATCTACACGAGCTTGGAGATTTGCTTTTGTGGAAGTTGCCACAACTTCTCCTAACAATTCACAAAATTTTGCGGCATGTTCCGCTTCTTCCCATGCAATTCTTTTGTAAGCTTCTGCAACTTCAGGATAACCTTCTCTTTCAGCTTGCCTTGCCATAGCAAGGTACATACCTACTTCTGTGCATTCTCCTGTAAAATGAGCTCTCAATCCTTCTAAGATTTCTGCATCTGTATCAGCTCCCGCAACACCTATTCTGTGTTCATCAGCCCAAGCTCTTTCTCCTGATTGTTCTTTGAATTTTTCAGAAGGTGCGTTACATACAGGGCATTTTCCAGGTGGCTGTTGACCTTCATGAGTATATCCGCATACGGAACAAATAAATTTTGTCATAGTTTCTATCATCTTAATCTCCTTTGGGTTCAAATCTAAAACTTAATTTATAGGTTTATTATAACAATTCTGTCAAAAATATTAATATTCTATATTTTTTTTTAATATTTAGTGAATTTTTACACGAAAAAATAGGCTGTAATTCGCAATTGTAAAGCTTTTTGATAAAATTAGACAAATGGTTTTGCTTGTTATAAAATTTAATAAAAGTAGAAATATTAAGGGGAATTAATTATGGCTCTTATGGAAGGTAAAAAAGGTATTATATTTGGTGTTAGCAACCAAAAAGGTATTGCAAATGCTATCGCTGAGCAACTTTTCGCTCAAGGTGCTGACATAGCTTTTACATATGCTAATGAAGCGATGGAATCAAGAGTTCGTCCCATTGCAGAGTCTATGAACGCGAAACTTATCATGGAATGTGATGTTACAAAAGAAGAAGCTATAAAAAATGTTTTTGATGAAGTTGCAAAAGTTTACGGCAAAATTGATTTTGTTATCCATTCAGTTGCTTTTGCTAACAGAGAAGATTTACAAGGCAATTTTTCTGATACTTCAAAAGAAGGTTGGGAATTGGCTCTTGGCGTAAGTGCATATTCGCTTATCCCTATGGCAAGATACGCAAAACCATTATTGAATGAAGGCGGTTCTATTACTGCTTTGACATATCTTGGAAGCGTAAAAGCTGTTGCAAACTATAATATAATGGGCGTTGCAAAAGCTGCTCTTGAATCTTCAGTAAGATATCTTGCTCTTGAGTTTGGTGAAATCGGCGTAAGAGTTAACGCTCTATCAGCTGGTCCTATCAAAACTCTTGCAGGAAAAGGTATTGGCGGATTTGATACAATGCTTAAAGTGGCTGCTAAAAAAGCGCCTCTTCAAAGAAATGTTACTTTAGAAGATGTCGGTAAGTCAGGTCTTTACCTTGTTTCTGATCTTGCATCAGGTGTTACAGGTGAAGTTCACTACGTTGACTGTGGTCAGAACACGGTAGCTATGTGTAAAGCTGATGCGGTTTTAGCTACTGTTGAGTAAAAAATATTAAGTAAAAAAAGAAGTTCTCTTTGCGAGAGCTTCTTTTTTTTATATAATTTTTTTATGAAGAAAAAAGTTTTAATTACAGGTGCATCAAAAGGTATTGGCGAAAGTATTGCAGTAAATTTGGCTAAATTTTCCGAGTATGAAATTTTTATTACGGGAAGAGATGAAATTCTTCTTAAGAAATTAGCCCAAAAAATCGGTGCAAGTTATTTTGCTATTGATTTACTTGAGGAATATGCTTGTAAAGAGCTTATTTCTAAAGCAGGGAATATCGATATTTTGATAAACAATGCGGGAGAATATGTTTGGTCACCTGTGGAAAAAGTTTTTGATGAGCAAATAGAGAGGATTTTTAATCTTAATTTAAAAGTTTCTTATAAGCTTATTTCTCTTGTCACAAAAGAAATGAAAGAGCGTAAATTTGGTAGAATAATTAATATCGGTTCAATTTCAGGAGCTGTCGGAGAAGCAAACGCTTCTTTGTATTCCGCTTCAAAATCAGGACTTATCGGCATGACAAAAGCACTCGCTCTTGAACTTGCAGAACACGGCATCACGGTTAATGTAATTAATCCCGGATGGGTCAAAACAAATCTTGTGGATAACCTCGATATTGATATTGATGAAGAAATCGCATGTGTTCCTCAAAAACGTTTTATTCATCCTGATGAAATTGCAAAAATGGTTGAATACCTTGCTTCAGATGCCGCAAAAGGGCTTACCGGACAAAGTTTAAATCTTTGTGCCGGATTGAGTTTAGGATAAAATCTTTTCAAAATAAAAAAGACCCCGTAAGGAGTCTTTTTTATGGAGCGGAAGACGAGGGTCGAACTCGCAACATCCTGCTTGGAAGGCAGGTACTCTGCCAATTGAGCTACTTCCGCATCACTTTTTTTAAAGTGGTCGGGATGACACGATTCGAACGTGCGACCCCCTCGTCCCAAGCGAGGTGCGCTACCAAGCTGCGCTACATCCCGATATTTAATTTTCAATTTGTTTATGTTTGTCAACCGATATTTGGTTTTCAAGTGTGACTTGCTCGGAAGGAGCAGGCTTTATGAATGAAAATCGCCAACCATTGCCACAATTTATAGTTTATCTAAGACATACTTTGATTGTCAAGTTTAATTTTGCTAAAATATAATTGGAAGTAAAAAGGTTTCTAAAAATGAAGAAAATAAGTTCCCTCATAGTATTTTTATTTTTTGCTTTACATAGTTTTAACTATGCTTTTGCGCATATTTCAAATGTGCCTTTGGAAGAGCCTCAGTCTTTTTTGACAATTGACAAACCAGTTGAAGAAAAAGACAAGGTGACAAATATTGCCAAAATTTATAGTGACTTGATACCTATTGATATAAAATTTGAAAATAATCTTGATCCTTATGAACAGCAAGATAATTATTCTTACGCGCGTTCTCCTTACCCATTAATAAGAACTGTTATGACTATGTTTTGCAAAGCTGATACTATACCTCCAGGGTACTATCTTTTGACCCCAAGAAAAATAAACGGACGCACATATATTCTTTTTAAAGAAGGCGGAAAAGTACTTTATTCAATCCCTACTTTTGAAGAAAAACAAATTGACCCTGAAAAAGAATATCCTCAGCCAAAAGACCCTTATGATAGCGCACCTTTTGGTCTTAGGTCAGTTTGGAAAACTTTTGGTATTATTTCGGGAAGACGAACCCCAAACCCTGTTGTACCACAGCATAAAGTGGACTGTTTTGCTTATGATGATCAATTTTACGGCATAAATATATATTATAAGGACAGAATCTACAAAACTGTTTATAAAATCAAAAATTATGAATAATACTTACCAAAAAATAGAAGAAAATTTAACTTCTAAAGAAAAATTCCATATTAAGTTAGGACTGGAACGTGTCAGTGATGTTTTGGCTCTTTTGGGGAATCCTCATAAAAAGATTAAAACCATTCATATAGCAGGCACCAACGGAAAGGGCTCTGTAAGCGCTATGCTGGCGAAAATACTTGAGCTTTCCGGGTATAAGGTGGGTCTTTTTACAAGTCCTCATCTAATCAAGTACAATGAGCGCATAAAAATTTCTTCAAAAGATATTTCCGATATAGATTTGGATTTATATCTTGAAAAAGTTAATTCGCTTGCAAAATCAAATAATATTCCGCTTACAGAATTTGAGATTTTGACTGTTGTGGGATTTTTGTATTTTTATGAAAAAAAAGTCGATGTCGCTGTTATAGAAGTAGGTTTGGGTGGTAGGCTTGATGCTACCAATGTTATTACTCCTATTCTGGAAATAATTACTTCTATTTCTTTGGATCATACTGACCGCCTGGGGGATACTATCGAAAAAATTGCTTATGAAAAGGCAGGTATAATTAAAAAAAATTCAACAGTAATAATAAATGAGAATAATAATGGTTTGAATGTTGTAAGCCAAATTGCAGAAAAGTATGATGCTTCATTAATCAAGGCGATTAGTCCGTCTTATTGTGAAGTGGTTAATTCTCTTAATGAAATTACCATAGGAGATAAGCTCTACAAAACTAAGCTTATTGGTAATTTTCAGGGTGAAAATTTATCACTTGTTATAAAAGCTGTTGAGTTTTTAAAAGAAAATGGATTTGCTATAAAAAACTTTGAAAAAGCGCTTCTTGAGGTTGAGTGGAAGGGTAGAATGCAATTTTTAGCTCCGAATGTAATTTTAGATGGGGCACATAATCCTTCGGCAGCAAAATACCTTCGTGAAACTTTAGATAAAAATTTTCCTAAAATTCCTCGAATTTGGTTCTTTGGTTCTATAAAAAGTAAAGATTATCAACGAAATGTTAAGATTTTATGCGAAAAAAATGATATTATTTACTTTTTGAAATTTAATTTTCATAATTCTTGCGATGATGAAGATTTTGCCAAATATTGTGAAATTCCGAATCGTTATATCCTAGATATATCCGATTTTTTACATATTTATAATAAAATAAAAAGTCAACCTAAAATGATAATTATTTGCGGTTCATTATACCTAACTGGGCAAGTTTTAACCTTGTTGGATGATTAATAATTACCCAGGCGGGTAATATGTAAATACAATTGTAGTAAATATTATAACTGAACAGTTGAAATTAATTTACTTTTGAATTGTAATTAAAATACAATTACGATTCTTTTAATTGGAGAAGCGCAATGGTTGAACTAAAAGAAAAAACTCTTGATGTGGTTATCGTAGAAGATTATAAGCTGACAAGATTCGGTTTGAAGGCTACTTTGAATGAATTTGAAGGGATAACCGTAGTAGGAGAGGCAGAAAATGCCGAGGAAGGTTTAAAATTAGTTGAAAAGCTTAAGCCGGATGTTGTACTAATGGACTTAGGTCTGCCTGGTATGAATGGGATTGAAGCTACTCAAAAGCTTAAAGAGATCTCTGGAGACAGCAAAATAGTTATTTTGACATCTCATGAACGAGAAGAAGAAGTTATTGCGGCAATGGGTTCCGGGGCAAATGGATATTGCCTTAAAGATATAGACCCTCAAAGTCTTGTGAATGTAATTGTTTCAGTTGGGCAAGGCGCTGCTTGGATAGATCCGAGTGTGTCTAAATATATTCTAAATCTTATGCCGAAGCCTGAATCTACCAAAATACTTAATTCTTATGAAATTTCTGATGCAAGAGCACAGCTTACAGAACGTGAACTTGAAGTCCTTAAACTTCTTGTTAAAGGGAAAAGCAATACGGAAATTGCAAAAGACCTTATAGTCAGTGTTCATACAGCCAAAGCTCATGTTTGCAGTATTTTACAAAAACTATGCGTAGATGACAGAGTTCAGGCAGCAGTAAAAGCTATAAAAGAAAATATTATTTAAATAATTTATTCCAAAAGCCCTTCAAAATTGAAGGGCTTTTTTGTTTATTAAATATCATTAAGATTTTAAAATTCTTTTTACACTAATTTGGCAATTTTTTGTTGTAAAAATACTTTTAATAAGTAGTTGGTTAATTTGGGTAAGTTTTATGATAGTTGATGGCAACAACAACAATTTTGAAGTGGCAGGAGGCTGTTTCGGTTTTATAGTGGGTGGAACTCCTTTTTTAACAGAAAGTTTTGGGCAGGTTGAACTTTTAAGACATATTAAAAAGAAAAAGCCACTTCTTAAAGGTGATACTTTTGAATCATTACAAAAGAATATGAACAAAGAATCTTTTGATTATGTCACCAAAAATAAAAAATTTTTTATGAATCCGATTGTATCAAAACTTGGATTGGCTGCATTTTTTATAGGAGCAGGAATGTTTTTAGGTAGTTTGGTACAAAAAACATCGAATAAAAACTAAATCGTTTTATGTTTTTCGATAATTTGTTCTGCCAAAACATCAAGTTTTGCCAAATCTTCTGCTGTGGGGCGACCTTTTATTATTACATATTCAAGTTTTTCAGGACGAACACAATTGAGGAGATTTTCTAATACTTGAGTCAAATTTCCTCCCCATCCATATGAGCCTATTATTGTAAAAAATTTAAATTTAGGCTTCAAAATATTTATAAGATATGTAGCATAAACTGCGGCGGGATGAGGCCCTGCAAGAACCATAGATGTGCCTAGAACGATTGTAGCGACATCTATAAGTTCCATTGCCAGTTCGCCGGCATCACCTTCAATTAAGTCCCATAAAACGACTTCGGTGCCGGCATCTTCTAATTTAGTTTTAAGATGTTCCGACATTATTTTGGTACTTTCATACATAGAAACATAAGGAATTAAAACCTTATTTTTAACGTTATCTGATGTCCAATCTTCATAAGCTTCCAAAATGAATTCGGGCTTGTCATAAACAGGTCCATGGCTTGGTAAAACCATTTTAGGGTTTATTTCTTTGATTTTTTTTACATATTTAGATGCAAAAGTTCTAAAAGGCATCATAATTTCAGCATAGTATCTTTTTGCTGCCATAAGCAGACTTTTGCTGTAATCAGCATAGATATCGCCGGAAGTGTAGTGCGCACCCAAAAAATCACATGTAAAAAGATACTCATCTTCAACAATATAAGTGAACATTGTATCAGGCCAATGAACGAAAGGGGCCAAAATAAACTGTAAAGTTTTATCCCCCAAAGACAAAGTATCATTATCTTTTACGATTATGAACCTTTCATCCTTAATATGAAGCATTGATTTTATATTATCTTTTGCTCTTTCATTTGTTACTATTTTTACTTCGGGAAATTTTTCCACTAAAGCCGGCAAAGCTCCTGAGTGGTCTTGTTCTGCGTGATTTGAAATAATATAATCCAGTCTATCTATTTTTTCTTGTTTTAAACTGGATAATAATAATTCCAATTTTGGAGGATAGATAGTATCTATCAAGACATTTTTTTCTGAACCTTTTATAAAATATGAATTATAAGTTGTGCCTTCAGGCAATGGAATTAATTGGTCAAAAAGAGTTCTTTCGATGTCTTTTTCTCCACAGAAAAAGACATTATTTGCCGGTTTTAGTGATTTCATTATTATTTATTCCTTTTCCTCTTCAAATTGGTCTTTGCCTACCATACAAATAGGGCATTCCCAGTCTTCAGAAAGATCAGCAAAAGCAGTTCCTGGTGCTACTCCGTTTGAAGGATCGCCCTCTGCTTCATCATAAATATATCCACAAACCAAACATCTGAATTTTTTCATAATAATTCTCCTTAAAATTATTTTTAATTATTTATTTTTTTATACAATTTTTACAATAGTTATATGTATGTAGCCATTGTATCATTTACAAATTAAATTATGGAGTCTTTAATATTTAGTTAATATTTTTTGTTACATAACTGTTTGGAGGATGCTTATATACAATCATTTTAAGGATGTCAGGGGTTTATTTTTTGTATCCTTATTAAACCGATATTTTGTGAATAAATTTGATATGCCTGCTACAAAAAATCCCATAAAACCTAAGCCAAAAAGGAAAGGGACACCTGTAATCAAAGTTTTTTGTTTTACAAGATTTTTGTATTCTTTTTCAATTTTTGTACCTTTTTCTTTAGATAGTTTTTTAGCTAAGGCAGGTAGTTCTTCTATTTTTGGTACTTCAAGATTTTGGTTTATCAGTTCTTTGCATTTATTATTTTTTTTCAAAATATTTTTGAATCCTTTATCAAATAGCTCTCCACCTGTGATTACATAAAATCCTACCAGAGGGAAACGATATAATGTTTCAAGAAAATTTTGTTTTCCTCTGTCTTTTGCCGCCATAAAATATCCAGCTCCACCGATTAAAACGCAAGAAGTTAATTGCCCTTTGCTGAGGGCAAGTTTCCCGTTATTATCAGCAAAATCAAGACTGAAGTATTTATTAGTAAATTCAGCTCTTTTTTTGTTGTTTTTAAATAACTTATTACCGGGAGCGAGAATAAGTTCGCTAAAATTTTGTAGGAATTTAGAGTTCCCACCTTTTTTTACAATAATCAAACTGGCAATAAGACAAGTCCCAAAAGCTATTGCAGCTCTTGTGATATTTTTAACGGCACTGTTTTTTACTTTGTTTTGGAAGTTTTTATCTTCATTTTTTTCTTTTTTGAGGTTTGCAATATTATCAAAATCAGATTGTTTAAAAAGTTTTAATGTGCCGATATTTTTTATAAAATTTAATGAAAATTCTGCTAATGGTATAAACATACATCCAAGAGCTATTGCTGCTTTCACGGGAAGCAGTTTCTTATTTTTGGGATTGTTTTCTTTTAATAAATCGACAGCAGTTTTAGAAACTTGTTTTTGTTCATTTTGAGCCAAATTTTTGGAATAAATTTTTCTGAAAACTTTTTCGCCCAATAAGACAGGAGCATAATATACAAGCATAGATTCTGTTAGTTCGAGGAATACATTTTCTGTTAAATCTGCCTTACTACGAGCAAAAGTTGCTTTTGGGACAAGATTTGTTGCCGTATCTTGAACAAATCTTGTATGTGAAAGTCCCGAAGTTTTTTCTTGAGCGGTAATTAGATTTGCCGCAGTTCTTAAGGGAGTTGAAAGTGTATTAATGAGATTTATATTGCTTACCATTGATTAAAAATCCTTGTTAAATATTAAAAAGAGCCTGTACATTGTTGTTGTACAGGCTCTGAATCGAAAAATTTATTTAATATTTAACGCCAGCAAAAAGCACCTGTACAAGAGTACAGAAGCCACCAGTTGTTTAATTTTTGCTGATTATTAATCAATTTTTTGTCCTTTTGAAATTATAATATTTTCATATTAAATCTACACTTAAATATAAGGCTTGTCAATCGTTAAAATTGCTAGTTTGTAAAATTTTTGTAACAGCGTTTGGGATAAATCTTAAAAGATTTGAAGCTAAAACTGAATATTCAGTCATTTCTTTGGCTGCTATTTCAGCACAAAGTCCATGAATATATGTCCCCAAAACAGCAGCTTCAAAAGGTGTACAACCTTGTGCCGCAAGACCTGATATAATTCCTGTAAGAACATCTCCGCTGCCTGCTTTTGCAAGAGCAGAGTTTCCCGTTTTGTTTATTATGATTTCGTTTATAGGAGAAGTTATAATTGTTTCATGCCCTTTTAAAACAGTTATACAATTGAACTTTTTGCTTGCCTCTTTAGCAAAAAATATCCTGTTGTTTGATACATCTTCCGCATTTACATTCATTAATCTTGCCATTTCGGCTTCATGTGGAGTTATTACAGTATTGCAAGGTAATGTTTTTATTTTCGAAAACGAAATAGCATTTAAAGCGTCGGCATCTAAAATTACGGGTAAATTATGTTTGCAAAGTGAAGATATCATTTTTTCTATAAAATAAATAGTTCTTTTCTGACTGCCAAGTCCGCAGCCCATCGAAATCACATTAAATTTATGCAAGTTTTGTTCTATTAAAGTTAATTTTTCTGAAATAGAATTTGCGAGAGGCAAAAAAGTAATATCGGGACTCAAAGAGGCAATGCTATCGACAATATTTTCGTCACAAGCGAGCATTACATAACCTGCTCCTATTTTTAGGGCAGAAATAGATGATAAATATCCAGCTCCTTGAAAATTTATACTGCCTGCAATATTAAGAATTTTGCCGAAAGTCCCTTTATGTGACTTTTGTTTTCTTTTCGGTAAAAGTTTTTTGTAGTCCATATTTTACCTTATTTTTAGTTTTTCAAGATAATTTTATCATATTTGATGATAGTGTATAATCTTAAAATGATTAGAATTTTGGTATTATTTTTAATTTTTATAATATTTGAATCGCAATCTTTTGCTTTCTCTGATTTTCCTGGTGAATTTTTGCAAAATACGGCTATTATTAATCAAAATAAAAAAATTTTTCACCAAAATATTCAGTTATTTGAAAATTTTTTATGTATTCAAGAAGAATTTCCTCAAGAATCAAGGTTTTTCATTCCAAATCTTTTCGAAAATAAACAAAAAGATTTGTCTATGATTGTTATAGCACTATATTTTAATATTTTAAAGGATGAAAAACTTCAAGAAATTCAGAAAAAAGAAATAACTCTGCAAAAAACTTTCTTGGATGAAATGAAAAAAATATCTAATTTAAAAGAAATTCAAGAGGCAAATGAAGACTATAATCAGGCTCAAATTATGTATTTGGCATATAAGAAATCTTCTGAACTTTGTATAAAACAATTGAGAAACTTTTCGTGTATGGATTTCGATTTAGCGAAGAGATTTGATGATTTTGATATTGATAAAATTGTTACAATAACTGATGAAAAAGATTTTTCCTCCGAGCAAAGAGATGTCTCTGAACATCTAAAATATGAGTATAAAAAGTATAAAAATCTTAAACTTAGAATAGAAACGCAGGCTCAAAATATTAAAAATGATGATTTAGAATCACAATATGAATTATTAGAACAGGAAAAATCTTTGGCAGTAACAAAACTGAAAACCATTGTTTATTATTATAATTTGAAAGAATCAATAAATTAGAAATTTTCTTTAAAAAAATTGTGTAATATGTTTTAATATTATTGGAAGCTTAAATTAATGTAAGGTAAAAGATAATGAAAAAGATTGGACTTTTAGGCGGTTTGAGCTGTGAATCGACTGTCGAATATTATAAAATAATAAATTCTGAGGTACGAAAAGTTTTGGGAGGATGTTCTTCCGCTGAGCTTGTTATAGAAAGTTTTAATTTCGCAGAAATAGAAGCAATGCAATTTCGGGGAGAATGGAAAGAACTTGGACTAAAACTAGGTTATGCAGCCCAAAATCTTGAAAAAGCTGGCGCAGAATATGTTGTAATTTGTACAAATCTTATGCATAAAGTAGCTCCTTTGATTCAAGATTCTATTTCTGTGCCTCTTATTCACATGGTGGATAGTGTAGCTACCGAAATAAAAAAACGTGAAATGAATAAAGTTGGGCTTTTAGGAACAATATTTACAATGGAAGAAGATTTCTATTCCAAAAAACTTTTGGAAGATTATTCTATTGAAACGATAATCCCTGATTATGATGATAGAAATGAAGTCAGCAGAGTAATTTATGAAGAGCTATGTTGTGGGATTGTGACAGAACAATCAAAACAAAGATATCTTGAAATTATTGATAAAATGAAATTGGAAGGCGCTCAAGGTGTGATTTTGGGTTGTACGGAAATTCCTCTGATGGTTCAAGAGGCGAGTATTCCTACTTTCAATACAACTCAAATACATGCGATGAGTGTTGTCGATAAAATTTTTGAAAAGCCTAAAACATTTACAAAAGTCAGCTAATTTTTAATGTTTTAAAGGCAATTCAAAGATAAATGTAGTTCCTTCATTTATCTTACTTTCAAGCCAAATTTTGCCACCATGCATTTCTACAAATTCTTTGGTTATGGTTAAACCGAGTCCTGTAGAACTTTCTTTTTTGGTGTAAATATTTTCTACTTGTTGGAATTTTGCAAAAATTTTGCCATGGTACTTTTCGTCAATACCTATACCGTTATCGGTTACATGAAAAACAGCTTTTTCTCCTTTGATATCAAATCCGATTTCGATTGATCCGCCTGGATTTGTATATTTTATGGCGTTACTAAGCAAATTGTACAAAATTTGTTGAAGTTTTTTATAATCAGCATTTATAACAGAATTTTTATCACAATATTTTTGATTAAATGTTATATTTTTTTTCTCTGATAAAGACCGCAAGATGTTTAAAACTTCATCTATTGCAGTTGCAATGTTAAAAGTAGAAATATTTATCGACATTTGGTTAGCTTCTATTTTGGACATATCCAAAATTTCATTTATGATACCGTTCAAATGTACGGCACTAGCATTTATGTCAGTGACATATTCTTGCTGTTTTTCGTTTAATGTTCCAAAAACTTCCATTTTTAGAGCATCAGAAGAATTTATTATTGCGTTTAAAGGTGTTCTCAGCTCATGTGAAACATTTGCCAAAAACTCGTCTTTAACTTTATTGGCTTCTGTTATTTGCTTATTTTTTTCTCTGATAACATGAACTGCTTCAGTTTTTTCAATAATATTTTCCTGAAGAATTTTCAATTGCAATTTGAATACATCTGAAAGTTCTGCGTCTTTTATAATATATGCAGCAACGCAAGAAAATGCTTCAACAATTTCGGCATCTTCAGGAGTAAAGTTTTCATGATTTCCTTTTTGTATAACAAAAATACCGAATAAAGCATCTTTTATTTTTAAAGGAGAAATTATAAAAGAAGATTCTTTTGCGTTTTCTATCCCTATTTCATTAGCTAATTCTACAGTTTGATTGAGAATAGTCTTTTGTTCTTTAATAAATTTCCTTGTTAAAAGTCCCATTGTTCTGATTTTTTGTAAATGGAAGCTTTCTTCATCAGTACATCCTTTTTCGGATTTAAGATAAAGTCCGCTAGGGCTTATAAAGAAAATATAAGCTTTTTCATTACCAAATATTTCATTTACATAATTAAATACCAGATCAAGTGTATTATCGGGGTCTTCGTATTTATTTAGTATTGTGGATATTAAATTTAATGCTTTTTTGAATTTATATTTTTGCATAATTAATTTTATGCCCCCCTCCAATTTAATAGTATAATAATTGTTAGTCAAAAAACAAGATGTTAAGGAATTATTTTATGGATATAGCGTTTACTCTTCTTACACCTGTGTTATTAGGTGCTTTTGTTGGTCAAAAACTTGACGTCCCTGGGAAATTTCCTAAATGGACATTAATTTTATCCTTTATTGGCATGCTTACAGGTTTTTGGAGTGTCTATAAACGTTATAACTAATCCAAAAGCGATGTTCCAGTCATTTCTTTTGGCTTTTCGATGCCCATAAGCTCAAGCACAGTAGGCGCGATATCTGATAATGCTCCGTCATTTTTGAGCTTATAATCACCTGCATTAATCAAGACAAGCGGAACTTTATTATTAGTATGCGCAGTAAATGGTTTACCTTCAAGTTCCATGCACTCTGCGTTTCCATGGTCAGCTGTTAAGAGCATAGCATAACCTTTTTCTTCAGCTTTTTTTACTATTTCACCAATACAATTATCAACAGCTTTAACTGCTTTTATAGCGGCTTCTTCAATTCCTGTATGACCTACCATGTCAGGGTTTGCAAAATTTACTAAAATAAAACCATATTTGTCTTCATCTAGAGCTCCCAAAACCTTATCTTTAACTTCGTAAGCACTCATTTCAGGTTTTAGGTCATAAGTTGCTACGGATGGAGATTTTACCAATACTCTTGTTTCTGAAGCGAAAGGTTCTTCTATCCCGCCGTTGAAGAAAAATGTAACATGAGCGTATTTTTCGGTTTCGGCAGTTCTGAATTGAAGAATACCATCTTTATCCAAAACTTCGCCCAAAATATTTTTAAGTTTATGCGGAGGAAACGCTATCGGAAGACCGAAAGTTTCATCATACTGTGTCATGCAGATATAAAAAATATTTTTCAAAACTTTTTTACGTTCAAAACCGTCAAAATTTTGCAAAGCAATAGCTTTAGTAATTTCTCTTGCCCTGTCAGGACGGAAGTTGAAGAAAATTATTGAATCATTATCAGAAATTCTTTCAGAACCATTAATTATTGTAGGAAGCACAAATTCGTCATTTGTTCCGTTGGCATAAGATGTTTCTATGGCTTCAACTGCACTGTCGGCTGTATTACCTTCGCCCAAAACAAGACAATTATATGCTTTTTCGACTCTATCCCAACGATTATCCCTATCCATAGCATAATAACGACCACTAACTGTTGCAACAGGAGGCAAACCTGCTTCTTTAAGCTTTTCTTCCAGTTCCGACACATATTTCACGGCACTTTGCGGAGGAGTATCTCTACCGTCTAAAAAGGCATGAAAATAAACTTTTTTAAGATTATTTTTTTGGGCGAAGTCTATAAGACCGAAAATATGTCCCATTGAAGAATGGACGCCACCTTCTGACACAAGTCCGTAGCAATGCAAGGCCGAATCATTTTTTTTAGTATGTTCGACTGCTTCTAAAAAAGCTTTATTTTCAAAGAAATCACCGTCTTTGATTGATTTGTTAATTCTTGTAAGTTCTTGATAAACAATTCTGCCCGCACCTAAATTTAGGTGACCGACTTCAGAGTTGCCCATTTGTCCTTCAGGAAGACCTACATGTTCACCATCTGCAAAGATAGTTATATT
>JAEWLZ010000136.1 GCA_023457295.1 Cyanobacteria bacterium OH_PDB_112 | reverse complement strand
ACCTTTTTGTAACAATGTTTTAAATTTAAAAAAACATAAATTAATATATATTCTACAAGCTAAAATATTTTGTTGATGATAAAAACTGCTTTTGTTAAGCTTATAATATATAAAGAAGTAAAAAAGGGGGAAAAATGACTCAACTTATAAGTGCCCGAAATGGTGAAATGACGCCTGAGCTTTTGGCAATTGCCGAAAAAGAACGTATAGAACCTGTTGTTTTAATGCAAAAAGTAGCAGAAGGCAAGGTTTGCATACTTAAAAATATAAACCATAAAAACTGTATTCCGACAGCAATTGGGGAAGGTACTTCCATAAAAATCAACGCAAATATAGGTACCTCTAAGGAAAGAAGTTGTACACAAGAAGAACTTCAAAAACTTAGAATTGTCCACGAAGCTGGAGCGGATGCCGTTATGGACTTATCAACAGGCGAAAACATCGATGAAACAAGGGCAGCTATTTTAAAAGAATGTCGTATACCTCTTGGAACAGTTCCTGTTTATCAAGCTGGAAAAGAAGCTATGGACGGTCATGGAAGTATTCTTGATCTTGATAAAGATAAACTTTTCTCTGATATCGAAAAACATTGTCGCGACGGGGTGGACTTTATTACGGTTCATTGCGGAGTTACCCGTCAGGTTGTCAATTTTCTTCGTGAGCAAGGCCGTATTTGTGATATCGTAAGCCGCGGCGGTGCTATGCTTGCATCGTGGATTATCGGACACAATAAAGAGAACCCTCTTTATGAATTTTATGATGATTTGCTTGATATCGCCAAAACCTATGATACAACATTATCCTTAGGTGACGGACTTCGTCCCGGATGCGGAGCTGATGCCGGAGATAGAGCTCAAGTTGCCGAAACGCTTTATCTTGGCGAACTCGTAAGCCGTGCACGCAAAGCAGGTGTTCAAACTATGGTAGAAGGACCCGGACATGTTCCTTTAAATAAAATTCCCGCAATGATAGAAACAATAAAAGTCTTAACTCAAGATGCTCCTTTATACGTTTTAGGACCTTTAGTTACTGATATCGCTCCAGGGTATGACCATATTACAGCAGCTATCGGCGGTACTCTTGCAGCCTATCACGGTGCGGATTTCTTATGTTATGTCACTCCTGCCGAACACTTGGGCTTACCTGATTCCGAGCAGGTAAGACAAGGGATAATTACTTCCAAAATTGCAGCGCATTCTGCTGATGTTGCAAAAGGGAATATTCAGGCAATAGAACGTGACAGACAAATGTCTATCGCTCGAAAAGCTCTTGACTGGGATGCACAGCAGGCTTTGGCGATTGATAAAACTGTTTTTGAGCATATTGAAAAGGGTAAACCTTGCACAATGTGCGGAAAATATTGTAGTATGAAACTTATTAATGATTATCTCTAAGAAGGTTCTGCGGGGTTAATGACAAAACAAAACCTAAAATCGCAAATTATTGAATTTGAGAAAAAAATCGAAACTTCTGTCGAGTACGAAGACTTTTATGCTTTGGCTCAAGCTTATTTTGACGCCAAGCAATATGATAAAGTCAGAGATTTTATTCAAAACAAACTCTTGATAAAATTCCCGGGAAGGGCTGCGGATTATTTGCTTTTTGGCAAAACTCTTGCCCGTCAGGGAAAATATGATGAAGCTTTAAGCAAAATTTATAAAGCTCTTGAAATTGAACCTGATGATATAAATTCAAGAATTGCTCTAGGAAAGATTTTTTATCATAAAGGACGTTTTGATGCGGCATTTGATACTTTTAGTGCATTATTTCAAAAAGAACCTAAAAATCGCGATATAAGATTTTATTTAGGTATGCTTTATTCTCAAAAAAATCAACAAGAAAAAGCTATTACAGAATTCAAATATATAATAGAAAAGCTTGATAACCTTGATTATGAGGCACATTTTAATTTAGGACTCGCTTATTCTGTTTTGGGATGGTACAAAGAAGCAGTTTGGGCTTATAAAGAAGTTTTCAAACTAAAACCAGACCACCCCGAAGCTCGTTATGCTATTGCTTATGTGCATTATCGGATGAAAGATTATGAAAATGCTTTAAGACAACTTAATGCAGGTCTTAACATGACCCGCGAAAATGACGACCTATTTTGGCTTAAGGGTCAAATTTCTTATGAGCAGGGCAAATTCAATGATGCGATGTTCAATTTTGAGCAGACAATAAGAGCTAACCCCGAAAATTTGAAGGCTTATTCATCACTTGCCGCTACTTATTATGAAATGGGATTGAAAGATTTTGCAATAGAATATTACCTTATGGCAATCCAAAAAAATCCTTCTAACGAGCAGAATTATTTAGATTTAGCTAAAATTTACGAAGAAAAAAAAGCATATGATCTCGCCATAAAATATTATGATATGACCATAAAAAAGAATGAAAACCTGATTAATGGATATATCGGTCTTGGATATTGTTACAAGCAAAAAAACGAAGCGGATAAGGCTTTGAAGTATTTTGAACAAGTAAGCAAAATGAATCCGAATGTTCCTCAAATTTATTTTGAAATCGCAGATTTGAACAAACTCAAAAATGACTTTGAACAAGCGGCGAAACATTACACAGAATCACTTAATCTCAGACCTAACAACCCTAAAGCATATTATGAATTAGGACAAATTTATAAACAGAAAGGTGATTTTGATACCGCAAAACTCTATATAAAAGAAGCTATAACTATTGCCCCTGACGATGCAAAAAGTTATACGGCTTTGGGGCAAATTTTAAGTGCTCAAGACTTGCCAAAAGAAGCAGAACAGGCTTTCCGTAAGGCTTTGCGTTTTGACAGAGATTTCCGCGGAGCTGTGGACGGATTGTTAAATCTGTACAAAAAAGAAGGTAAATATAAGAAGGCAAAAAGCCTTTTGGAAAAATTCTTAAAAAACAATCCTGACGCTACTGAATACGAAAAAGAATTTGATGAGTTGAAAAAAAAGACACTTAATCCTATAATAAAGTTCTTCAGTAGGCATTAAGCCTTGGAATACCTTAAAATTTAATATTTTTCATTTTTACATGGGGCGTTAGCGCAGTTGGTAGCGCACAACACTGGCAGTGTTGGGGTCAGGGGTTCGAATCCCCTACGCTCCATTTATTCAATGATAGAGTGGTTTTTCGGGTTTTAATATTTCTAGGATTTTATTGTTTTCTGTAATACTTCCGTAATGAAAAAATAATATCGCTATGATTAAAATATTAATAATCATTTAGTGCCTTGATTGCTTTAAGCTTGATTTCAGGTACAGGATGGGCGTATCTCATTGTGGTTTTTATGTCAGAATGTCCTAGTATTTCCTTAACAACAACTAGGTCTATTCCGCACTCTACCATTCGGGTAGCTGATGTATGCCTAAGGTCATGAAAACAAAAGTTTTTAATATCAGATTTCTTTAGAAACTCTGGGAATATATCATTTACATTGCCATGTCGGTTTTTAGTAATTGGGTTAATAAAAACATATTCGTTTACTTGCTCAAGTTCTTTTAGTGCATTATAAAGCTTGTCGGACATAGGTATTTTTCTTGGTTTGCCTGATTTTGTCTCAAGGACATCTACATATTTTTCTTTGAAGTCGAGGCAAGACCATTTTAGGTTGAGGATTTCGCCTTTTCTCATTCCTGTTTGTAGAGCCATTATTATTACAGGCTTAATCCAATGTTCGCCAATAGCTTCAAATAATCGCTTTTCTTCCTCCTTGCTTAAAAATCTGATTTTGTGATTTTTTACCCTTAATTTCTCAACATCTGTGCAAGGATTATTTTCTATGTATCCGTTTTTCTTTGCGATAGAAAACATTTTGCTTAGAGAATTAGTTTCCCTGTTGATAGTAGAGGCTTTTATTTCCTTACCTAATCTGAATGTTTTATACCCTTCTATATCAATAGATTTTATTTCAGATAATAGTTTGTTACCAAAATAAGCAATCCAATATTTCGAATACGTTTTGTCATGAGCGAAACTTGCCTTATTGGTTTTGGAGTAGTCTAAGTATTTGCTTATCATTTCAGAAAGTTTTATAGTACATTTCTTTTTGACAAGGTTTAAATTCCCGTGCATTACTGCCGATTTTAATTCTGTTTCATAGATTAAGGCATCTTTTTTCGATGTAGCACCTTTGCAAGCTTTAGAATAACGCTTGCCGTCAATCATAAACTCGCAATACCATTTCCCGTTTTTGCCTTTTTGCATTACTGCCATAAGTTGTTCAAACCTCTACTTATATCAAAATCGTAAACTATCACGAATATTTTGTCAATTAATACGAATACATAAAATCACCTATGCACTCTTAGAAATAAAATCCTCGAGTTTGTTTTTTCTAATGCGTACAGTAGCACCTATTTTGAAAATGGCTTCTTTTGGAAGTTCCCCCCTTCTTATCCAGTTCCTTATGGTGTGTGGTTTTACGCTGAAAAAGTTTGCTGTTTCTTCTATTGTCATTAGTTCCATCTTTATTTCCTCCATTAATATCCAACTTGTATAGGCGTATTTTCAGGCAAAAGTTTATCAAGCCAATCAGGACTTAATAGGTCATTGTCTGTAAAAGTTCTGAAAACGGCTTTGGTAAATTGCCCCATGAATGCTTCATTCTCAAATAAGCCTCCACTTGAGTAGTCTTTGCCTACGCCCTCTCCTAAGCCCCAAAACACAACCATTAGAATACATTTCAATATTTCTAATTCTTTATTTTGTGCTTGTATTATTAGTCGGCAAGCATGGTCAAGGTATTCTTTTTCAGAGATTTCATCATTTGTATTGATAGTGTAGTTAAGGTTTTGGATATTTACCTTATTTGTTTTGCCTGAAAGAATATCCAAAATATTATTCGATTTTATAATTTGATGCAGTCCTGTGGCGGTTTTATAAACTAATCGTTCATTTGAAGCTAAGTCTTTTTCTCCTAGTTCATAAAACATTGCATGTGTTATTTCATGAATAAGAAACGCATATAAACTATCGTACGGGAGTAGTCTGTTCATTTTTATTATTTTTATTGACTTATCAAGGGAACAAAAACCTGCAACCTCAATAGGACTTTTTATAGGATTGTCCGCGAACATAAGTTTATAGTCGACAAGCCCTGCTATTTTAATGGGCTTTGCTATTAATCCGCCATCGTTAAAATATTTTTTATAATTGGTGTTTTCCTCCAACAGGGCTTCCACCACATTTGTTAGTATATAACTGTCTTTATACACTTCTTGAAAATGTGGGTCTTGGTTAGCATTATCCTTTTCAAAAGATTTGCTACGTCTTTCTCTTATGTCCAAATAATCTTCAAATAGTGTTTTTTTAGCTGTTTCCATTTTATTTTCTCCTTCTTTATGATATGGGTATACATAGAATTTCAGGGGGTTTCAGGATTTTAAGCACCTTAAATAATGCTCGTTAAAATCCTTGCATCCGCAAGACATTGTTAAAGCCTCGATAAAAGAATATTTTGCTTTTGCCTCGTTCATTGCTTGGATACCTTTTGCGTCTGAATCGAGGTATAAAACAACTTTCTTGTACTGCTCAAGGTTTGCATCACTTAAGCAATTTAAAACGCTTCCTACGCCGTTTGAGGGCGTTAAGATGTGGTAATGCTCCGATTGTTTTTGTTCTTTCAAATGCTGATAAAAACAATATGAATCCCAAAAGCCTTCAAGTATTATTAATATTTCTGTTTGCGGTGTTTTTTTATTGATATTAGCCAAACAAGAATAAGTTCCGTTTTCCTTCCAAATTTTCTTTTGGCTGAAATCATAAGCCCTGAACTCAAAGCCAATAATCCCCTCATCGCTATAAACTGGCAAGCACCATTTATTTTTAGATTTATCAAGACCGATACCGCAAAGAGAGACCGTATCTTTAGTTATTCCTCTTGCTTTAAAAAGATACTTCAAGGCTTCTGTATTGCTTAGAAGGTCTTTATTTGTTTGGTTTTGGTAGGCATCTAATTTTAATCGTCTTTGAGGCGATATTTCAGGCTTTATTTTTACTGTGTTTCTAGGGCGTGGAATATAAGAGGACTTAAAACCTTTTCGGGCTTTTATAATCTCTCCGTATAATCTTTTGCTTGAATCACAACAAAAACTTTTTAGTAGCCCGTTACTCTCTGTATAGATAAGATTATTTTGGCTTTTGTCTATGCAGTCTGGACACTGGAAATAATAGTGTTTTCCGTAGTGTCTTGTAGGCTGTCCTAACAAGTTTATGACTTCGCTTAATTCAACTTTTTCTATATTATACATGTTTATTTCCTCAAAACTCTTTATCTACACGGATTTTCAGGTCTTTTTGAGTCGTAAAGACCGAAACGCTTACTATGATTGAGACTTTCGGATTTTCAGACTTTTGGGGGTATACATATATTTTTGATTTTTTGTATTAGCAAAGAAATAAATATTAATAATAAATATAAAAAATAATATATATATAATTAAAATACTTAAACTCTCGCTCCCTGTCTGCCTTTCGGACTTTTCTTGCTGTTGAAAGACTGAAACTCTGGTGTCTCGCAAGGGTTTTAGCCTGTCATTAGCTCATTAATTGGCTTAATTTCAGGACTTAATTCCTTGTTTAGGTTATTTTCGACAAGCTTATACCGTGTTCCCGTGTTGTTATTGATTGGTTCACTTTTCAGGACATAACCGTTTTGCTCTGCCATTTCTCGAATGTATTCCAACTGCTCACCAAACCATCGGGCAAAGCTTGCATTATTGACAAACCTTTGTTTCCTGATTTCCTGTTTTGTTACCCATTTCCCACTATTAGTTAGAAGGAATTTAAAAAGCTTCTCGGTGTCTGTTACAGGCTTTGCGTTATTGAATTGCTCAAAATCTTTGGCAAATAGTTCAGTTTGGTAAATAGCCATTTCAACGTCTTTGGGGTAAATATTGGTATCTTTCGGGTGTTCAATACAGGCGATTAATACCGATAATTTAAGGGCTTTCCAATACCTATTGCGGACTTCTTTTAAAAGAATATCGTCAGTTTTGCTTAATAACTTATTATAAGTTTTCATATTTTCGATTTTGTATTGATAGTAAGCTTTGTAAGCACCGGAAGTTAAAATAAGCTCTGAATTTTGTTTTAACTTCCAAAATTTAGACATTAATTCTTCTTGCAGTTCTTTTGCTTGCTTATAAGCCTCATTTTGTATGCTCAAAGCTTTTTCGTAGTCCTCATGTATAAGTAATGGTTTATCAGGCAAATAAGTTATAAAGCAACGTCTTACAAGCCCTGTATCAAGCAATCTGTTGAGGTATTCGCTCGCTTTGTCCTGTAAAAGTTTGTTTGTATCAGAATAAGCAAGTATATTGCAGGGGATGCCCTGTATTTCTGTTGATTGACTTTCACCTTTTGTACTTTTTAGGCTTGCTTTGCCATCATAAATTTTTATTAGGTCAGTAAGGAATAATTGTTGCGCTTGTGTGGCGTTTTCTAAAAATAGACCTAGTTCAGATATTTTTACGAATAGACATCCATAATCGGCATGGTGCAGGGTTTCACAATCAGCGTACAAGCCTTCCGATGTTGCCTGTTCTAACTCAAATCTGATATTGCGGATTTTCTTTTTTTCTGCGTCTATATAGGCTTTTTGCCTGCCTTCATTGTTGAAAAGTTCTTTTGCTTCTTTGGTTATTTGGGCTGTTCTGTCTCGTATGTAAACTCTGTTTTCACCCTCAAACCATATTTTAAAATTCTTGAGTAAATAATCGTCTATTTCATTAACAATTTTGTCCTTACCTCCGCCAGATGAGATAAAGTTTAGGGCGTAATAGTTTAAGGTATGTGGATTTTGGCAATCCATTTCTTTGAACTTTATACGCTTAGATGTTACCATTTGGGCTATTTTTGCGTTCAAGACATTCAATAGGCAAGTTTCGCTCACATTCGGATTTAAAGGGATTAAAAAATCCCTCAATATACGTCCCTGTAATGCGGGTATTTTGTTGTAATCAAGTACCATTATTTATTCCCCCCTTTGCTCTCTTAATTTACGAATTAGGTTAATTGTCTTTGTTAAAACTCGCCCCATTTTATGTGAAACTTTTTTTTCATCATAAATAAATTCTTCTTCTTTAAAATTTTCTTCTTTTTCTTTTTTCATAAATTCCCCTAAATTTCCGCACCAAAATTAAGCCTTGCATAGGCTACGTTTTATGTGCTATTGTATCTGTACATTAAATTTTTATTGCCTCCGTATTTAACGGGGGTTTTTTATTGCGTTAATCGTTCTTTGATGAACTTGTTCAAAAGTTTTCGCATAACATCTGAAATGTTCAAGCAATCTCTTTCTCTGATTTTTTCAAAGTTTCTGAATGTTTCATCATCTACTTTAAAGTTTAATCTTTTACCCATATAGCCTCCTCTCTGATTTTTTAATAATTTACATACGTTTTTGAATAAAAAATTTTGTTCCTCTGTTCCTTACTTTTTAATTCTACTAAATTGAAATAGCTTTGCGGGAAATAAGTTTTTTTAAATAATTACCTTATTTCTATTTTCCACCCCCTTTTATTCCTTGCTATACAAATGTATACATGATATTATTTTATGTATATATTTATAATAATAGGCTTTTTGTGGAATATGAGGCTAGCTTGTAATAAAAAAACTATTTTAAGTAAGGATAAATCTAAAGTGGTAACTTTTAGGCTGCCTTTGGCATATGTCGATGAAATACAGTTGGATGCAAATTTAGAAGGGCTATCGCTTTCAGATAAATTAAGACAAATTGTGACTATATTCTATGAAAGTAAAACTTTTGAAAAAGGTTTTAAGTTGCCCGAGTCTTCTCAGGAAATGATGCTTGATAAACACTTTGATAGTTTTTTATCCTATTACGATTCTTTATCCAGTCTTGCTGATAAAATAAAGAAATATAAGGAAATAACCAATAAATTATCCTCAGAAATTAATGCTGAGATGTCTTATGTATTTGATAAAAATATATTTTTTGAAGTTAATCGAAAAGACTTAATAAAGGCATTGTCTACTGCTGTTAAAATACCATGTCCTTTGTCTTTTAATCCTGTTTTAAAAAATTTATGCTTAACTTGCACCAAGTCAGGAATGCAAATAATTTCTACCGACCTAGAAAGAATGAATATTAATGAAATTGATATTGAAAAGAAATGCACAAATAATTTCGGCTTTCTTTTGCCAGTTTATAAGGCAGAAGAAATAATAAATACATTAAAATTAACACAAGCAAAAATTGTTTCAATAAAAACAAGAGAAAATTCCGTTGCTTTTGAGTGCGGGAATTTCGCAATTCATTTAGAGTATATCAAAAATGATAACTACCCTAGATTTCAAGAAGTTATTACAGGAAATTATCAATATAGTTTTACTACTCCCAAGAAATCTTTTTTAGAAGGCTTAAAAATTATTAAACTGGCAACAAGTAAAAAATATAATCTTGTTAAAATGGCAATAGAAAATAATAAAATTTTATTGGCCGCAGGAACAGGCTACATTATTGCTAAACAAGATAATATACCTTTAGGTATTAACGAAAATAACCCTAAAATACCTAGCGAGTATTGTATTTATTTTGAGTATGCTAAATTAAAAGACGCTTTTGAAAGCATAAATTCAAAATTAATTACAGTGCGCTTTAATGATAATAAAAGCCAAGTGTCCTTAGAGCAAACTTTTCTTGAAGACGATACAAGCACTATGTATAGTCAGCATATTATAATGCCTACACTTGTTGAGAACACTTGATTATTCATAACAAAAAGGCTACGGCGTTACCAGCACCATAGCCAAAAAATGAACTTAAATTGCTCTCGTGCGTTAAAATATTGTTTTTAATAATCGTTCAAAGACTTCTTCGGCATCCTTTTGGGGATAAGCCAAGTATAAAGCCTTGAGGATTGTTGAAAGGTCTTTTTTAGACATGGCTTAACTCCTTTACTATTTCCTCATACTCTTCCATAGATATGATATGCGAGGGTCTTTCGATGCCTCGTTCTTCCATTTGCTTTATCATTTTACGAGGAATTGTGCAGTACATTTTTATCTTATTTTCCCCACCGACGAATGTTAATTTTAGTTTTTGATTGTCACATAATTGTTTGCACTCATTCCAAATCATATCGCTTATGCTTTCAGGTGCTTTAATTCCTATAAATTTTGGTATTGTCATAATATTTTCTCCTATACTCTTTAACTTACAAAGTTTCCATAAACGCTTCTAGGTCGCTTGTTTTGACTCTAATCATCCGCCCTATTTGTGTATAGGGCAGACCATTTTTAAGCCATTTGCCGAGCGTGTAGCGGTTTATATTTTTAATGGACATAATTTCTGATGGTTTTAAATAAGGCATTCTGCCACCTCCTTTACAAGCTCTATGCCTTTGGATGCACTTTCTTTGGGTCTTCTTTCTGCGTAAGCCTCCATTAATGCAAGAAGCGTATTGCCTCTTGTTCGGCGGTTTTCGTTGCAAGCCTCTTCAAAATCTGCCAAAAGTTTAGCAGGAATAGTAAGGCTAATTTTTTGCTTAGCCTCTTGTGCCGTATTCATCGTTTTTTCTCCTTCTAGTTAAACTAACTCGCTAATATAGCTTGGTGTTGTCCTTCTGTTTTAATTCCTGAATAGTTATAAATGCCCTCGTAAAGTTCTTTACGGTCGTAAATTCTCTTTACTGCTACTTTTGAAAAGGCTTTGCCTGTGGCGGTTGTATGCCCTAATTCGTTTAATTTTTGGGCAATAGTATCAAAGGAAAGCCCATCACCTCTAAGCTTGAACACAAGGCGTATAGCCTCTGTTTTATTGCTGTTTACAGATAAACTGTTACTGTTTTTGTCTGCTACATAACCAATAGCAGGACGACCGCCCGAATACTTACCTGTTTTTGCTTTTTGTATTCTTCCGCCTGTCATACGTTCGTTAATTCTTGCTCGTTCAAATTCTGCAAAAGCCCCTATTATATGTCTAAATAATTGCCCCGTAGGGTCTGTTGACCTCATAGGCTCTGCAACTGATATGATTTCAACGCCACGTTTTAATAGTTCTTTTTCGATAAATAATTGAGCCATCAAATCTCTTGCTACCCTGTCCAGCTTTGCAACTATAACTTGAGTGAAGTTATTTGCTTCTGAATCCAAAATCATTCTGTCTAATTCTGGACGGCTCATTTTTGCACCGCTTACGCCTGCATCTATGTAATACTCGATGATTTCAATATTGTTCTTTTGGGCGTATTTGTTGATGTCTTCTTTTTGTGAATCCAAGCCAAATTTATCTTCGCTGGCTTGTCCATCTGTTGAAACTCTTAAATAAGCTACGGCTTTTTGCATTTTTTATTACCTCGTTACGTTAATCTCGATTTATGTAACTTCATATATTATATACCCTTGCGAATACATTGTCAATCATGACGAATACAAAACATATAAAACTTGTGGTCTTGTAAACGAATACGTTATAATGCCAGTAAGACAAAGAGGTTTTTTATGTCCATCAAAACAGAGATAAAAGTTTTATTAGCAAAATCGAATCTATCAATGAGGAAGCTCATTGATTTGATGAATGAAAAATATAATCGTAAAGATACGGTTCAAAATTTATCCAATAAATTAAATAGAGACACTATAAAATATAGAGACGTAGAAGAAATTGCAGAAACTTTGGGTTATAAGATAGAGTTTACAAATAAATAAAATAAATAATTTTTTGATTTATTTTATTTGTTCTCCGTAAAATCTAAAACACCAATGTCTATCTTGGTCGTCAAGATATGAACCTTGGCATTTTTTAGTATTTTTATAAATAGCCTCGTTTTCAGATGAGTCAAATTCAATAAATCCACCATTGCCAAAATAGATTTTATTTATATAGTAACCGTCTTCGTCCTTCTCTATATCAGCTACAACACGGTAATTCTTAGCATAGGATATATCGGGGAACGCATATACATAGCCTTGAAATGTCATATTTTTTTTAGCGAATATGCTATTTATATTGTCAGACCCAACGTTGTTTTCATATAAAATGCACCAAGAGACAACAAGTAGTAAAAAAGCCCAAATAAAAATAGTTTCATAATTTTTATTCAACAAGTTTTAAACCTCTAGGAAGCGAGTTCTCTGCTCTTCTTGTTACTTCTCCAATTGGAACATCTGTGTAATATTCGTCATTTTCCATCAGTTGCCAACAATTAGGGATTTTTTCCTTTCCTTCACAATTGACATTCCGCCAAGTTAGCCCAGTTTTTTTATCTAAAAGAATTGTAGGGTCATAATTCCCGTTTATTATGGTGTATCTATCAATATTTTCAAGGTGCTTATTTGATAAGGATTTAAATACGGTCAAAACAACAAAAACCAATACTATAAGAACAAAATATTTATAAATTAAATCGGGGTTTAATTTTATTGGTGGTATTTTTATATTTATTTTTGGAATTTTGATGCTTGGAAATTTAGGTAATTTAAAATTTTCTCTCTTAGCGTACTTTTCTATGAATGAAGGTTTTTCCTGCATACTTGCTCCTTAAATATTTGAATTAACTTTGTAATCTTCCAAAGTATGTAATGTATTAGGCATTCCTGCTTGAATTTTCCCGTCATCCCCTTTGATAAACAATAGAGGGAATAAGAAAAGCCAGCCAGCATTAGCCCAATATCTTCCATTTCCTTTATCTGATATATTTCCGTTAATGTTTACATAATCACCTTGTGGGGTTTGTAACTTAAGATTGCCAACTTGTATTTCCCCCGGCAATCCAATAAGAGCGTTATTTTTAATTTTTATTACTTGCCCAGTAACTTTTGCCCCTGATTTTATGGCTGTTTTACCATTGACTTTAATAGGCTCTATTGTAGAGAAAAAAACGGTTTGATTTAGCTTAATGTTATCCGCATCAATTTCCTTGTCCGCCGTTACTATTAAAGGCGTACCTGCTGGTATCTCTAAAGCTAAAACTACATTGTTTAGCATAAGTGTAGCAAACAATAACATCGCAAAAATCTTTTTCATATTACCCCCATAAAAGACAACTATTTTCGACTTATATGATATAGTCTATTCAAGAAAAATGCAATTGATTTTTACATATATAAAATTCCGTAATATTTCCGTAATGATAATAAAAAATCATAGGATTAGTATTTTAATCAAAATAGCTGAAAAGCTTTCTTCTTTTGGGTTTATTAATCCCAAAAGCCTTTTAAAAAGGCAGTGTTGGGGTCAGGGGTTCGAATCCCCTACGCTCCAGTTTTTTAATGATAGATTAATATTTCTGAGATTTTATTGTTTTATGTAATACTTCCGTAATTCTTGTTTCCCTAATTATAAGAAAATAAACTTTGAAAGAGTTGAAACTATGAAAAATCTTCTAAAATTAATTGGTTTGATATTTGTTTGTTTCTTGCCGGGAATAATTGGCGGATTTTTTACCGCGAATAATCTTTACCCATGGTTTAGCTTATTAATAAAACCATCTTTTAGCCCTCCAAGTTGGATTTTTTCTCCAGTATGGACGGTACTTTATATATTAATGGGTATATCTTTATATTTAATATCAAAATCGTATAATTCAAAGGATAAAATTCGCGGAATAGTCTTTTTTTCAATTCAGCTATTTCTAAATGGCTTATGGTCAATTGTATTTTTTGGACTGCATCAAATCTTATTAGCTTTTGTAGTTATTATCGCATTACTTGCATTTATAATTTTATCAATTGTCCAATTTTATAAAATTTCAAAACTTGCAGCGTATATTTTAATCCCTTATTTATTATGGGTTAGTTTTGCATCCGTATTGAATTTTTCTTTATACCTGCTCAACAGATAAGCTTAAAATAAAAACCTAGCTCTTTCAGTTACCTGTTTTTTCATGCCGTAAGCCAATTCGTAAAAAATCCTCCAAAAAGTGTAGAGAAAGCTTATTTTTTCATGGCAGTATATATAAATATTCAGTCAAAAGGGGTGTCGAAATGAGATTTATAAGCAAAGAAATTAAAAATCATTTTTTAATACAGTACGCAAAAAAGAAAATAAAACTAAAAGAAAAACAGTTATTAAAAAATATTCCGTGGATTAAAGTTAAACATTTATCCAATATTGTAAAAAGCCATTGTTCAGTTTTATTAGAAACTATTTTTGACTCTGAATCCGGTTTTTCTTTTAGAGAAAACAAATTTATTCTTGATAAAATAATCGATTATTCTTTTGATAAAGGTTCAAGCTTTTTAGGCACAAATACTGATATGAAAAATATAAAACCTTTATTGCAAATCAATTCTTATATAATGTTTGAAGAACTTATTAATGGATTAATATCTAAAAAATCCACTAAAACTATATCTTTTAGTATTGAGAGAGAATTGAACAAAATCCAAGAACAAATAGGTCCTGACTCAACTATCGAAAAAATATTAGAAGAAACCATATCTGAAGCTATGTGTGTTTAGTCCGCAAACGAAGCCAAAAGCTTTATAGGTTTACAATCTACCTTTATAAAATTTTTTCTAGTATTATTTTCTTAAAGGTGTTATCAAATGGATAAATTCGTTCAAGAAAAAATCATCAACTCTATCAAAGAACAAATAGAGCAAGACCCTGCCAACCTGCATAATTATTTCAGACTGGCAAATACTTATGCTATGTTCAAAGATTATGACAACGCCTTGAAAGAATACCTCGGTCTTTTTGAAAAAAATCCTGAAAACACAATAATTATAAACAGTATAGGAAGTATTTATTTTTATAAAAGACAATTTGACAAAGCTGAAAATTTTTTTGAAAAAGCTATCGAGCTAAAACCCGAGGATTTTTCAGGATATATGAATCTTGCAAATATCCATGCCGAACTTCAAGATTATCCAAAAGCTTTGGATAATTATGACAAAGCTATCAAATTGTCACCTGATAATGCTTCTTTATATAATGCAAAAGCCAACTTACAACAAGAAATCGGCGAAATAAAAGACTCTATTAAAACTTATAAAAAAGCTATCGACATAGCACCCGATAATTTTTTGACAATGGTAAACCTTGCAAGCGCGTATTTTGCGGCAAACGAATTTGAAAAATCTTTGGAATACTACCAAAAAGGAGCTCAAATAAACCCAAAAGATTGCAGAACATACGCCTGTATCGCAAATACATATACAATTATGGGCAAAAAAGAATTAGCTTTTGAATATTACCAAAAAGCGATAGATGTTGACCCTGAATATTATGACGCTTATCTTTGCTACGCAATGAGTACAAATGACAGCGAAAAAGCCAAAGAAATTTTCAAACGGGCAATTGATATTCAGCCTCTAAACCCTAAAGGATATATTGCTCTTGGAAATCTTTATTTTGATGACAAAGATTTTAATAAAGCATTGGAAACTTATAAAAAATCTACTGAAATTGACCCAAAATACATCGTAGGGTTTTTATCAATTGCCAATACTTATGTTATTCTAAATGACATAGCATCGGCATTGGATAATTATAAAAAAGCATACGACCTCAATTCTGATGATATAGAATTAATGCTTTTATACAATGATGCTTTGGATGAATTTTTACGAAGAAAAAACAAGGAGACAAAATGAGCCTTCAAACACCCTATAACAAACCTCAACCAATTGCGCAAGGTGAAAAAATCATTGCAGCGGCAAGCTATTTAACAGCCGGTGTTGTGGGTTTTTTCTGGTTGATAATTTCACATATAGCAGGTTCAAGGCTTAAAAACTTCTTGAGATTTCATATTTATCAGTCAATTTTTCTTTCGATTTTATATTATGTATTTAATGTCATTTTGTCCATTATGGTAGGAATAGTAGTAAAAATACCTTTTATCGGCTCTTTGGTATATTCAGTTTACTTTTGGATTTTTGACCTAAAACTTATTTTCAATTATTCAATTGTAGATACATTTATATTTATTGTCATTGCTTATTTGGCTTTAAATTCTCTTGTGGGAAGATATGGCAGACTTCCCTGGGTAAGTAAAGTTATTAAAAGCATGATGTAAAGTTTCACTTCGCCGCCTTTTTCATTCGGCGAGTTTCACTCCCGTCCAAAATCCGCTTCTTGGATTATTGAACTATTCAAAAGGCTTGAACTCTGTTTCGCTTTTTTTACAAAAAGCTTCACTTCACCGCCTTTTTCATTCGGCGAGTTTCACTCCCGTCCAAAATCCGCTTCTTGGATTATTGGACCATTCAAAAGGTTTGAACTCTGTTTCGCTTTTTTTACAAAAAGCTTCACTTCGTCACCTTTTTCATTCGGCGAGTTTCACTCCCGTCCAAAATCCGCAATCATTAAGATTTTTTTAAATTCGGGAAAAAATTCCTGTTTTTGGCTAAAATAGTATTATATTTATGATTAAATAAATATAAGGTTGTTGAGTACTTTAATTTAAAATACAAATATTGTCTCAATCCCTTTAAAAGAAAATATAAAAAGAGGAATTTTAAAATGGATGCAAAGAAAAACCCGTTTTCTGAAGATGCAAAACCTGAAGAAACTTTGCAAGAAGAAACTGTAATCGCAGAAGAAACAGCGACTTCTGACTTGGAAATTATGGAGCAAAAACTCCAGGAACTTAATAATCAATATATCAGAATGGCGGCGGATTTTGATAACTACCGCAAACGTCAAGCACAAGAGCGTGAATCTCTCCTTAAATACGGGGCAGAAAATACAATGAAAGGACTTTTGACCGTCATTGATACTTTTGAACGCGCGCAGCAATCTTTAAACGGTGTTGAAGATCCTGAAAAAATCAAAGAAAGTTTTGATATTGTATTCAAACAATTCACCGAAGCATTGAATAAACTAGGACTAAAAACCATAGAAACACAGGGACAAAAATTTGACCCGAATTTGCATGAAGCAGTCATGCAAACTCCAAACAATGAAGTAGAAGACCATACAATTTTACAAGAGCTTCAAAAAGGCTACATGCTTGATGACAGAATACTAAGAGCCGCACTTGTAAATGTAGCAATTAACGACTAGAAAGAGAAGGCATGACGAAAGATTATTATGAACTTTTAGGGGTAGAAAAAAACGCTTCCAAAGATGAAATTAAAAAAGCCTTCAGACAGCTGGCAAGAAAATATCATCCCGATGTAAATGATTCCCCCGACGCAGAAGAACGATTCAAGGAAATAGGAAAAGCTTACGAAGTTTTGTCTGACGATGATAAACGTGCTGTTTATGACCGTTATGGCGAACAAGGTTTAAACAGCCAGGGATTCGGTCAATCACAATTTGACTTCGGTTTTGGCGGATTAGACGAAATTTTTTCAAGCCTTTTCGGTGATTTTGATTTTGGAGGATTCGGCGGCGGAGCAAGACAAAATCCAAATGCCCCAAGAAAAGGCAGCGATCTAAGACTTGATCTTGAAATAGAGTTTGAAGAAGCTTTCAAAGGCGTCGAAGAAGAAATTGAAATTTCACATCTTGAAGAATGTACAAAATGTAATGGTACAGGCTCAGAACCCGGTTCTAAAAAAGTCACTTGTCCGACTTGCCAGGGCGCAGGACAAATTAAAAAAGTTACCCGTACAATGATG
>JAEWLZ010000135.1 GCA_023457295.1 Cyanobacteria bacterium OH_PDB_112 | reverse complement strand
CCGCAAACTTAATGAAAGATAAAAAAGAAGTTCCTGCTGATATTCAAAATAAATTAAAATCGTCTATAACTAAAATCCAAAAGGACAAATAATTTTTGCTAAGTAAAGAAGAAATAAAGGCGCTGTTTGAGAAAAAACAGTATTTTGAGGTTCTTCAAGGCGCTAAAGACACGCCTGAGCTTATTGATTATTTAGGTTTTTTATTTTTAGAGTCAAGGGATTATGACTCTGCCGAAAAATTTTTTTCAGAACAAAAAATGTATTATCAGGAAGGTTTGTGTAGAATCCTTAAAGGGGATAAAATTTCTGCTCGCAAATTATGGTATTCTGTCCCTGAAGATATAGCAATATCTTGGGGGAAAGTGCTTCTTGGAATTTTAGATCAAAAACTTGAAGCAATTCCAACTTTTTTACAGGTGAGAAATTTTCTTGAAAGTACTCTTAATTATCTTTTTAAAGCAGGACAAACAGATTTTGCTCACAAACTTATAGGGGCAAAGGATTTTTTTGCGGATTGCAATATAGAGTCTTACAAATATATAGGAAGAGTGTTAATGGACAATGGTTATGAGGATTTGGCTTTTGAGTATTTTTACAAATCAATAAGCTTGATTCCTCAGGATTATGAAGCTTATTTTCATCTTGGGGAATTATATTTGCGTAAAAATGACCTGCAAAAAGCCATAAATTCTTATAAAAGTGTTTTAGAGCTTAACCCTTATCATACGCCTGCTGAGAAAATTTTAAAAAAGTTGATAAATAATTATTAAGCAGATTGAAACATTTACTATTTCTATTGTAGAATAGAGAAAAATATATTTTTATTATATGGAGTTTCAAAATGTTTGAACGTTTTACGGAAAAGGCAATAAAAGTAATAATGCTTGCTCAAGAAGAAGCTAGAAGGCTGGGACACAATTTTGTGGGAACAGAGCAGGTTTTGTTGGGATTAATCGGCGAAGGAACTGGTGTTGCAGCAAAGACTCTTAAAACAATGGGCGTTACGCTCAAAGATGCCAGAGCCGAAGTTGAAAAAATTATAGGTCGCGGGTCAGGTTTTGTGGCGGTTGAAATACCATTCACACCTCGTGCGAAAAGAGTTTTAGAACTTTCTTGGGATGAAGCAAGGCAGCTTGGGCATAATTATATAGGAACAGAGCATCTTTTGCTCGGTCTTATAAGAGAAGGCGAAGGTGTTGCAGCAAGAGTTCTTGAAAATTTAGGTGTCGACCTAAATAAAATCAGAAGTAATGTAATCAAAATGCTTGGAGAAACTAAAACAGCTACAACGGCAGGAGTTTCTTCATCATCTTCATCATCTTCAAGCGGTGGAAAAACAAAAACCCCAAGTCTTGACGAATATGGTACAAATATTACTCAAGCGGCTCAAGAACAGCGTCTTGATCCTGTTGTCGGACGTGAAAAAGAAATTGAACGTGTTATACAAATTCTTGCAAGAAGAACAAAAAACAATCCTGTTCTAATTGGTGAACCCGGAGTTGGTAAAACAGCAGTAGCTCAAGGTTTGGCATTGAAAATAGTAAATGGTGACATCCCTGAAATTCTTGAAAATAAAAGAATTGTTCAGCTTGATATGGGGCTTTTGGTGGCAGGAACAAAATATCGCGGCGAATTTGAAGAAAGAATCAAAAAAATAATTGATGAAATCAGAACAGCAGGCGATGTTATTTTGATTTTTGATGAGATGCACACTTTAATAGGTGCAGGTGCCGCAGAAGGTGCAATTGATGCAGCGAATATATTAAAGCCCGTACTTTCTCGTGGGGAAATGCAGGTTATAGGTGCTACAACTCTTGATGAATATCGTAAACACGTTGAAAAAGACCCTGCATTAGAGCGTCGTTTTCAACCTGTTTATATAGATCAGCCTTCTGTCGATGATACTATACAAATTATTCAGGGGCTTAAATCAAAATATGAAGACCACCACAGGTTGAATATTTCTGATGAGGCCATAGTTGCTTCCGCAAAATTGGCGGATAAATATATTACAGACAGATTTTTGCCTGATAAAGCGATTGACATTATTGATGAAGCTTCATCAAAAGTGCGCTTGAGCGCAAGTGTTCTTCCTCCAGAAGGAAAAGAACTTGAAAAAGAACTTAAGGCAATTATTAAAAATAAAGAAGATGCTATTCGCAACCAACAATTTGAAGAAGCTTCATCACTTCGTGATGAAGAAGCTGAATTAAAAGAAAAAATCAGAGAAATGTCTCAAGGTTGGAAAGAAGAACAAGAAGCTAACAAAGCTACAGTAACAGCAGAAGATGTTGCTGAAGTTGTTGCTACTATGACAGGAATTCCTGTTACTAAGCTGACAGAAGGTGAAGGCGAAAGACTTCTCAAACTTGAAGATACTCTTCATAATCGTGTAATAGGTCAGCATGAAGCAATAGTTTCCATATCAAAGGCAATCAGACGAGCAAGGGTTGGTTTGAAATCACCTAATCGTCCTGTCGGAAGCTTTATTTTTTCAGGTCCTACCGGTGTTGGTAAAACAGAATTGGCAAAAGCCTTATCCGAGTCCGTTTTTGGTTCTGAAGACAGTATGATAAGGGTTGATATGTCCGAGTTTATGGAAAAACATTCCACAAGTAAACTTATCGGTTCGCCTCCGGGATATGTTGGCTATGATGAAGGCGGTAATTTGACTGAAACAGTTCGTAAAAAGCCTTATTCTGTTATTTTGTTTGATGAAATCGAGAAGGCCCATCCCGATGTTTTCAATTTGATGTTGCAAATTCTTGATGACGGGCGTTTGACAGATTCAAGAGGACGTTTAATTAACTTCAAAAATACGATTATCATCATGACAAGTAACGTTGGAGCAAGTTTGATTCAAAATGCTTCTTCTTTAGGGTTTGCTGTTGCGGATGATGAGAAAAAAGACAAATATGAAAAACTTAAAGATACTGTAAATGAAGAAATGAAAAAAGCTTTCAGACCTGAATTTTTGAATCGTATAGATGACATTATTGTCTTTGCTCATTTACAAAAAGATGAAGTTCGTCAAATTGCTGATATTATGCTTAAAGACTTGTTCAAACGTCTTGAAGAGCAACAAATTAATATTCAGGTTTCTGATGAAGTTAAAGATTATCTTGCAAAAGAAGGTTATTCAGAAAACTATGGTGCAAGACCTTTGCGTCGTTTAATTCAGAAAAAAATCGAAGACCCTATTGCCGAAGAAATTCTAACAGGACAATATGGAGCAGGAGATACTTTAGAACTTAACTTTGTTGATGAAAAAATATCGTTTGAACGTATTCCCGCAAAGACGCCTACAGAGGCATAAATCTTGAATCAAGAGCATAATCACAAAAAAGAAAATATCAAAAAACTTTGGTTTGTTTTGATTTTGACTGCTGTATATATGCTGGCTGAATTTGCAGGCGGCTATATTTCAAACAGTTTGGCTCTTATGGCGGATGCTGCTCATATGCTTAGTGATGCTGCTGCGTTAGGGCTTTCTATTTTTGCTGTATGGCTTTCTATGAAGCCTGCTACATTTGAAAGAACTTTTGGGTATCATCGTACCGAGATTTTTGCTGCATTTATTAATGGGCTTATGCTTATTGTTATTGCAGGGTTTATTATTTATGAAGCTATTCAAAGGGTTGTAAATCCTCCTGATATAAACGCGCCTATTCTTATTTTTGTTGCATTGGGTGGGCTTATAATAAATTTTATTGCTGCTTGGCTGTTAAATTCTGCAAGTGGTGACAGCTTAAATATAAAAGGCGCTTATTTACATGTTTTGGGCGATATGCTAGGGTCTTTAGGCGCTATAATTGCAGGTTTGGCAATTTATTTTTTTGATTTGCATATTTTAGACCCTATAATAAGTTTTGTTATTTCTGGCTTAATACTTTTTAGTGCGGTAAGACTTGTTTCAGAGGCGGTAGATATTTTGCTTGAGGCTTCACCAGCAGGCATAAATGTAGAAAATATTCACAAAGCATTATTGAATTTGCCGGATGTTAATGAAGTTCACCATCTACATGTTTGGAGCATTACTTCGGGTAAAATTTCTTTGAGTGTGCATATTGTAACTTCGAGTTCTGATTTTCAGCATATTTTATTATCTGCGCAAAAACTTTTGAAAAAAGATTTTAATATAGACCATGTGACAATTCAGGTGGAACCTGTAAATTTTCACGATGGAGAGGCGAATTTTTAGCTAAAAAAAAGCTATAACATCTCTTCTTATATCAGGAGGGCTATAGCTTAATAGGGATATGTGTATCGTCGTCTTCTAAGGAGTATAGTTGAATATTAGCAGGTGTGGCGAAGTTTTTCATCGTTCATAACGTGTAATTTATATTTAGGTAACTCGTTCCTTTGGTCTACATAAAAAACGAGACTATTGGGTATTTTTTATAGTCTCGTTTTTTTTAAATTATGCTTATATTTTATTTAACTTTTTCCCACAACCCCTGTAAGAGGTGATGATGCGGAAGCGAAAGCTTTCATAGGTATTCTGCCAGCTTCATAAGCGTGTCTTCCTGCTTGCACTCCTAACTTGAATGCTTCTGCCATTTGTTCAGGATTTTGTGATTGTGCGATAGCTGTATTGATAAGACAGAAGTCAGCTCCCATTTCCATAACGAGAGCAGCATCAGATGGAACACCTATTCCTGCATCGACTACGACAGGGATATTTGCCTGTTCGATGATTATTTTTATGTTTTCAAGATTTTTGATTCCCTGACCTGTTCCGATGGGAGAAGCTAGAGGCATAACTGTTGCACAGCCAATTTCTTCAAGTCTTTTGCAAAGTATCGGGTCTGCATTTACATAAGGCAATACAACAAAACCTTCGTCCACCAAAACTTTTGCAGCTTCTAGTGTTGCAATAGGGTCAGGAAGAAGATATTTGGGGTCGGGTATAACTTCAAGTTTAATCCAGTTGTTAATACCCATTGCGCGAGAAAGCCTTGCTACTCGGATAGCTTCTTCTGCTGTTGCACAACCTGCGGTGTTAGGTAAAAGCCAGTATTTATTAAGGTCGATATGATCCATAATCCCTACATGTCCCGGCGCATTTGTTTCAACTCGTCTGATAGCCACTGTAACTATTTCAGCTCCACTTGCCGCCATAGCTTTTTCCATGGTTTTATAATCAGAATACTTGCCTGTTCCGACCATTAGTCTTGACGTAAAAGTCTTTCCTCCGATTTGCAGTGACATTTTTTGCCTTCTTTCTATTTGCTTACTTTAACTTTACTTTTGAGTTCTTCTATTAACTTGGGAACTATTTCAAATACATCACCGACTATACCGTAAGTTGCAACTTTGAATATAGGTGCTTTAGAGTCTTTATTTATTGCGATGATTATATCGGATGAGTTCATTCCCGCTAAATGTTGTATTGCTCCTGAAATTCCGCAGGCGATATAAATTTTTGGTTTTATTGTTTTACCTGTTTGACCGATTTGAATGGAATGGTCGCACCATCCTGCGTCAACAGCACAACGAGACGCTCCGACAGAACCTCCTAAAAGTTGAGCAAGTTCTTCAAGCATTTTGAAACTTTGTACGTTTTTCATACCTTTTCCGCCTGCAACAACGATTTCGGCATCATCAATGCGTTCAACTTCTGTATTAATATTTTTTGCAAATTCAATAAATTCTGTTCTTACCGGTGTTTGTGAAAAATCTATCGGAATTCTTTCAATTTTTGCCCAGTTTTCGTAATTTGTTGCAGGTTTATCAAAAACTTTAGGACGAACAGTTGCCATTTGAGGGAATTTTTTGCACAAAATTGTTGCCATCAATTCACCGCCAAAAGTTGGACGTGTAGCGGCGAGCTGACCTTTTTCGTTTATGTCGAGTTCTGTACAATCGGCAGTAAGTCCTGTATCAAGCGCAGAAGAAATTCTCGGAGCCAAATCACGCCCTTGAGTTGTAGCCGGTATTAGTACAATTGAAGGGTCTTTTTGACGAATTACATCACAAGCCGCTTTTCCGTATAAATCTGTTGAATATTGATTTAGTATTGGATCTTGAACAAGCCAAACACTTGAAAAACCTGCTTTTGAAAAATCCGCAAAAACATTTTCTAATTCGGCTTCGCCTGTAATTAATAAAGCATTTATGGGTTCATTCCCAAGTTTTTCCGCAAGCTCTTGTGCTTTCCCCGCAAGTTCTAAAGTTACGCCGGCAAGCGTTTTTTCAGGTGTAAGCTCTGCTATTATACAAATTCCTTTAGGCATTAAAGAACCCCCAATCCTTTTAGATTTTCAGCTAAAACTTTGACTATTTCATCCGTGCTTCCTGTAATCATTTCTCCGCTTTCTCGAGGGTCAGGACGAAAAGCTTTTGATACATAAGTCGGAGAACCTTTGAATCCTACTTCATCAGCAGTAAGTCCGATATCTTCCATTGAATAATGAGGAATATATGTATCTTGTGCTTTCATGCAGCCTAAAATAGTAAATTTGCGCGGAACATATTCTCCTTTAATTACGCAAATTACACCGGGTAATTGCATTTTGATTTTTTCTGTTCCGTATTCGGTTTCTTTTGTTACAAGAATTTTATTTTGATGAATTAAAATAGCTTCTTTTGCATAAGTAACCTGAGGTAAATCCAAATGCTGTGCGATACTTGGTCCTGTTTGTGCCGTATCTCCGTCAACTGCAAATTGACCGCATATTATCAAATCCGCATCTGGAGCTTTTTCTTGCACTGCTTTCGCCAAAGTACGGCTTGTTGCTTGAGTATCAGCTCCTGCAAATTTTCTGTCGGTAAGAAGCATTCCTTCATCACACCCCATAGCGATGGCACGTTTTAAAATATCTTCGGCTTGAGGAGGTCCCATCGTAACTACGGTTATAGTTACTTCGGGGTTCTCATCTTTGATTCGAAGAGCCGTTTCAAGCGCATACTCATCAAAGGGATTTATTATACTTTCGACGCCTTCTCTTACCATGGTATTGTTCTCAGTCCACCTTATATCAGCGGTATCGGGAACTTGTTTAATAAATACAACAATCTTCATAAATTTTTCTCTCCGTTTATTTTATTCTACATTAAAAAATTTTTTTTGCATATTTTGTCTGTAAATTTTTCGATTAAGGAAAATTTTGAATTCAGAAAAAGTTTTATCAGAAGAATTAAGATTTTGTTGTAAAGTAGCAATGCCGAATTTGAAAAATTATTTAATATTTTTCATTTTGTAAACTTTTAGTTATTTTAGGTTTGTTTATGATAAATTTAAATATGATAAGTTTTTTAGGTGTAGATAGATGATTTTGAACGGTTTCGGAGCATTCTTCGCATTTGTTTTGTTTTCAATCCTTTTTGCTTGTGCGGCATTGATAGT
>JAEWLZ010000134.1 GCA_023457295.1 Cyanobacteria bacterium OH_PDB_112 | reverse complement strand
AAAAACGGCAAAAGACCTTACACAAAAAGTTTTGGAGCTGACACAAGAACTAATTAAAAACAAACAATCAAACCTGAAAGCCTCATCAATTGAAGAGATTCAAGATATCGTTGAGTACGTTCTTTTGTCATCAGATTACAAAAAAACTGCCAAGTCATATGTAATCTATCGCGACCAGCATGCCAAAATCAGAGATTTTGCAAACAACGCCAATATTGACATGGTCGACGATTATCTCGCCAAACTCGACTGGCAAGTCAACGAAAACTCGAACATGAGCTACTCGATTCAGGGGCTCAACAACTATATTTCAGCCAATATCAGTAAAAACTACTGGCTAAATAAAATCTACCCCGCAGAAATCAAAGATGCTCACCAAAACGGTGATTTTCACATCCATGACCTCAATATGTTGTCTGTTTATTGCGTCGGCTGGGACCTAAAAGACCTTCTCCTGGAGGGTTTTACAGGCGTCAAAGGCAAAATCCAATGCGCTCCTGCAAAACATTTCAGAACAGCTTTAGGGCAAGTTGTCAATTTCTTATACACCATGCAAGGCGAAGCCACAGGCGCACAAGCATTTTCGAACTTCGACACGCTACTTGCGCCATTTATCAGATATGACAATCTTGACTACGCGCAGGTGAAACAAGCAATGCAAGAATTTATCTTCAACCTGAACGTCCCTACCCGCACAGGATTTCAGACCCCGTTCACCAATATCACAATGGATATGACTGTCCCAAGCTACTACGCGGAGCAAAACGTCATCATCGGCGGTGAAATCCAGGACGAGACCTACCGTGACTTCCAAAAAGAAATGGATATGATAAATAAAGCCTACTTTGAAGTTATGATGCAGGGCGATTACACAGGGCAGGTCTTCACTTTCCCGATTCCGACGTACAACATTACAAAGGATTTTGACTGGGAGAACCCTGAGCTCAAAGGACTTTGGGAAATGTCTGCGAAGTACGGGATTCCATACTTTTCAAACTTCATCAACTCGGATATGAACCCTGAAGATGCACGCTCAATGTGTTGCAGGCTGCGCATCGACAATCGCGAACTTGAATACCGCGGTGGTGGGCTTTTCGGGTCGAACCCGCTTACTGGTTCTATAGGTGTTGTGACAATCAACTTGCCTCGCATCGGACATATCGCCAAAGATGAAAGAGAGTTTATCGCATGCCTCAAAGAAGTCATGATTCTTGCCAAAAATTCTCTTGAAATTAAGCGTAAAGTCCTTGAAAACCTGACCGAAAAAGACCTATATCCATACACCAAGTTTTATCTTCGCGACATCAAAGCAAGACACGGTGTTTTTTGGAAAAATCACTTTTCGACAATCGGGCTTGTCGGGATGAATGAGGCTTGCGAAAACCTCTTCGGACAAGGCATCGGAACAACTCAAGGACGCGGATTTTCGCTAAGAATTATGGATTATATGAGAGAACTAATCATCGAATTCCAGAAAGAAACAGGCAACAACTATAACCTTGAAGCGACGCCTGCAGAAGGCACATCGTATCGCCTCGCAAAACTCGACAAAAAAAATCTTATTTCGATAAAATGTGCCAATGATACAGAATACTACGAAAATGGTGCGAAGCCCTACTACTCGAATTCGAGCCAGCTACCTGTGAACTATACTGACGACATCTTTGAGGTTTTAGACCACCAAGATGCACTCCAGACAAAGTATACAGGTGGTACAGTCGTACATATTTATGCAGGTGAAAGAATCCACGACACAGATATCATGAAAAACCTCGTCAAAAAAATCTGCACAAATTATCGACTACCGTACTTCACTTTTTCGCCGACATTCAGCACGTGCCAAAACCACGGTTACATCGTAGGCGAGCACTATACTTGCCCAAAATGCGGCGAAGAATGTGAAGTCTTCTCGCGCGTGGTCGGCTACATTCGCCCTATAAAACAATGGAACGAAGGCAAAAAGGAAGAGTTCAAAGCGAGAATCAACTATGACTTGAGCCAAAGCGAAGCGGTGCATATAGAGATGCTGAAAGAAGCACTATAAATGAAAATCGGCGGACTACAAAAAAGTTCTTTGATTGATTTTCCAGGTAAAATCGCGGCGATAATTTTCACTCAAGGGTGTAATTTTCGCTGCGGCTATTGCCACAACCCGGAACTTCTCAGCGCGGTCTCAAATTTATCTCTTGGTGGAGAATCTGTCCTAAATTTTTTAGAAAGTCGAAGGGGACTCTTAGACGGTGTTGTAATCTCAGGTGGCGAGCCGACTTTGCAAGAAGACCTCAGCGATTTTTTGCAAAAAATCAAGTCACTTGGCTTTGGCATAAAACTCGACACGAACGGCACATCACCAGATGTGATACAGGCACTTTTATCGAAAAATCTCATCGATTATATCGCAATGGATATCAAGGCACCTCTTGAAAAATACCCCGAAATAACTTGCACAAAAATCGATATCAAAAAAATCCGAAAAAGTATCGAAATCACTATGAACTCGGGGCTCGAGTATGAATTTCGGACAACGGTATTGAAATCACAGCTTTCAACGGATGATTTTGATGCAATAGGAGAATTATTATGCGGAGCAAAAAAATACTATTTGCAACAGTTCGTACAGTCCAAAATCCTAGACGAAACGCTACGCATAGAAACCTATACGGATGAAGAATTGCAAAAAATAGCACAAAACCTGCAAAAACAAATAGAAAATGTTGGAGTGCGATGAATTTTTTATATAGTATAGTATAAATTATAAATTTAAAAATAAAGAGAAAAAAATGATTATTTTAGAAAAACCTTATGTTTCAGAGCTTTTAGAACAAACTTTGCTTGAAAAACAATATCCCGTTCTTCAAAATCTTTCGATAGAGGAAATGAATTTGCCTCTGAATTTGAACTATTGGAATGAAAGTTATGCAGCGAAACAGTTCAAAAACAATAAAGACCTTTTACTTTATAGCAATTCTGAAAATTCCATAAAATGGATTGCGCAAAATCTTAGCTTTACCGACTACCCCCAAAAAATCGAGTTATTCAAAGACAAAGTGAAATTTAGGCAGCTGATTTCAGAGATTTATCCTGATTTTTATTTTGAAGAAATAGAGGCTGAAAATCTTTCAAAAATTGATATCTCTCAATTAAAAATCCCCTTTATTATCAAGCCATCTGTCGGTTTTTTGAGTATGGGAGTTTATCCTGTTCACAATGTTGGCGAGTGGGAAGAAGTTTTGAGCTCGATTTTTTCTGATATGGAGAAAATGAAATCAGATTTCCCGATTGAGGTAATAGATTCATCCAAATTTATCATCGAAGAAATAATCGAGGGCGATGAATTTGCTATAGATGTGTATTTTGATAAAAACGGGCATCCTGTGATTTTAAATATTCTCCAACACCCTTTTTCTTCAGGAAAAGACGTCTCCGACAGGGTTTACTTCACTTCAAAAGAAATTATTCAAAAAAATCTTGTGCAATTCGAAACAATCCTCGCCAAAATCGGGAATACTGCGCAACTTAAGAATTTTCCGATACACATAGAGCTTCGCACAAATGGCGATACAATAATCCCCATTGAAATCAATCCAATGCGCTTTGCAGGTTGGTGCACAACAGATATCGCCTATTATGCCTATGGAATAAATCCTTATGAATATTATTTTGAGCAAAAAACTCCCAACTGGGATGAGGTTTTGGAACAAAAAGATGACAGCCTTTATTACCTTGCAATAGCGGATATTCCATCAGATATTGCAAAAAACACCATTGATTCTTTTGATTATGAAGGGTTCTCAAAAAACATATCCCAACTTTTGGCTATGAGGGAAATTGATTTCAAAAATCATCCCCTTTTTGCTATGGTTTTTGGGCAGACAAAAAACTACGACGAAATTTCAGATCTTTTGGAATTAAATCTAAGTAAATACACCAAATTGTTATAATTTATTCCGAAAAATCTCATAATAAAGAACAGGTACAATCACAAGCGTCAATATGGTTGCAACAACAGCACCAAACATCATTGCAATTGCAAGCCCTTGAAATATCGGATCAAAAAGCATGACAAAAGATCCGACAACAACTGCAAGCGCAGTTAAAACTATCGGACGGAATCTTACAACGCCTGCTTTTAAGACAGCATCTTTAAGGCTATTCCCTTGCTTTTGCTCCAGTTGAATAAAATCGACAAGAAGAATAGAATTGCGGACAATAATCCCTGATAATGCGATAAAACCAATCATAGATGTCGCTGTAAAAAACGCTCCAAATATCAAGTGCCCCGGCAAAATCCCAACCAAAGTAAGTGGAATTGGAGCCATAATTACAAGCGGCGTGACAAAATCTTTAAACCAGGCAACAACCAGAACATATATCAAAAGTAGCACTGCCGCAAAGGCAATTCCCATATCGCGAAAAACTTCAAGCGTAATATGCCATTCGCCATCCCATTTGAGGGAGTATTTGTCTTCCATTCTTGGCTGAATAATATTTAGTTGAGCCAGTTTTTCTTTGATAGGAAGTTTTAACTTTGATACTTTGTTTTGCATCTCCAAAACTGCGTAAACGGGGCTTTCAATTTCGCCCGCCACATCTCCTGTGACATAGGTCACACGTTTGAGATTTTTATGATAAATTGTCTTTTCTTCTATACTGTTTTTAGGGCTGACAAGCTCAGATAATGGTACCATTTGACCTGTTTGTGAAGGGATATTGATAGCCGCAATGCGCTCGATATCGACACGAGAATCTATAGGCATTTTTACAAAAATTTCAACAGGATCTTTTTCATCTTGAAGGTGAATAATACCTGCTGAGCTTCCACCCAAAGCGATTTGAAGAGTTTGCGCTACGACATCTGCGCTGATTCCGTTAATGGCAGCTTTTTCGCGGTCAACAACAAAAAACATTTTATTTTTATCCGCTTCAACCATCCAGTCTGTATCCACTACTCCTTTTGTATCATCGAATACGGATTTGATTTGGCGGGCAATCTCGATTTGTTTTTCTTGCGCAGGTCCGTATATTTCGGCCACAAGAGTGCTAATTACAGGTGGTCCCGGAGGGATTTCTGCAAGTTTAATTTTTGCGTTATATTTGTTAGCTATTTTTTTAAGCCCCGGACGAAGACGTTTTGCAATCTCGTGACTTTGCGCGTTGCGTTTGTTTTTTGGCAAGAAATTTATCTGAATATCAGCCTCATTACTGCCTTGGCGCAAAAAATAATGTCTTACAAGTCCATTAAAATTATACGGCGCAGAAGTACCTATATAACTTTGGTAATTAACAACTTCGGGCACATCTTGGATATATTTGCCAAGTTCCCCCACGACCATAGAAG
>JAEWLZ010000133.1 GCA_023457295.1 Cyanobacteria bacterium OH_PDB_112 | reverse complement strand
GGCCAACGCCGATGGCTTTGGGGTCGATTTTCACCAACTCGGCCAGAGGATCCTGCATGCGGCGGGCGATGCTGACCGCGCTGCGCAGAGAAACGTCAAACTGTGGGAACTCCTCTGCGGCCAGTTTGCTGGCGGAATACACGGAAGCGCCCGCCTCGCTGACGATCATGTAGGCGGTGCCCTTGGGCAGCTCGGGCAGCAGCGAGGCGATGAATTGCTCCGCCTCGCGGGATGCGGTGCCGTTGCCAATGGCGATGGCGGTAACACCATGCTTTTTGCACAGGGCAAGCACCTCCGCGCGCGCGCGCGCCTTGGCAGCTTCCTGCCCCGGCAGCGTGAAATGCCCGACGCCGGTAGCCAGCACCTTGCCGTTTTCATCCACCACGGCAAGCTTGCAACCCGTGCGGAAGCCGGGATCCACGCCCAGTGTCACGCGCCCTTTGACCGGCGGCGCCATGAGCAGTTGGTGCAAATTCTTGCCAAACACCTGCACAGCCGCCGCACTGGCGCGATCCGTCAGCTCGTTGCGCACCTCCCGCTCAATGCTGGGCGCGATGAGCCGCTCCCAGGCATCCTGCGCGGCGAGGGTCACATGCGGGGTGGTCTGGCTGCCCTCGCGCACAAAGGCGCGGGTGAGCACGGCGAGGCTGGCGGCATCGTCCATCTTCACGGCTACCTTGAGCATGTTTTCCCGCTCGCCGCGGTTGATCGCCAGAATGCGGTGCCCCGGAAGGGTGCGCAACTCCTGGTGAAAATCGTAATACATGCTGTAGACGCTGTCCTCCTTGGTGGCGGCAGAGGACTCGATGGTGCCGCGCTGCATGGCCAGCGCGCGAACCGCTTTGCGCACGTCGGCATCATCGCTCACCTGCTCGGCAAGGATATCCCGCGCGCCCTGCAGCGCCTCCTCCGGGGTGTTGACGCCCTTTTCGGGATCCACAAACGGCTCGGCCAGCGCTTCGGGGGAACGCAGTTTTTCCTGCTGCATCATCAACAGCAGCGCCAGCGGCTCCAGCCCCTTTTCGCGGGCGATGGTGGCACGGGTGCGCCGCTTGGGGCGGAAGGGGCGGTAGAGATCCTCCAGCTCGGCAAGCGTCGTGGCCGCAGCGAGCCGCTCGCTTAACTCGGGCGTGAGTACGTTTTGCTCGGTCAGGCTCTGGCCGATCTCCTGCCTGCGCTTATCCAGGTTGCGCAGGTACTGGAGCCGCTCGACCACTTCGCGCAGCAGCTGATCGTCCATGGAGCCGGTCATTTCCTTACGGTAGCGGGCGATAAAGGGGATGGTGTTGCCATCGTCCACCAGTTGCACCACGTTTTGCACCTGGGGGAGTTGAAGGCCGAATTCTTTGCATAGGGTGGCGATTGTATCCATAACCTGTTCCTTTCGGCAGTCGATTGGGCGGCCGACGCCGCCGGACGCGACCTTCATTATACCATGGCGGCCAGCGGCGGGCAAACGAAAAATCCGGTATGCAATGGGTTTCCCCGCGAAGCGGACCTCCACTCCAATTGTACTTCCTCTGTTCGCCTATTGTCACCCTTTGGGAGAGGATGCTATAATACCATGACGCTCAAGGATGACAGCTGCGTATGCAGGAGCGCCCTTTTTATCCCCAACGGACGCGAGCGGAGGCTGAACTAAAATGAGAGAACAGGAATTGCCACGACAGCAAGGGTTGTATTCTCCCCGGTATGAACACGACGCATGTGGTATCGGCATGCTGGCCAATATCAAAGGTGTGCGTTCCCACGCTGTTTTGAAGGATGCGCTTGAAGCGCTCAACCATCTGTCCCACCGAGGCGGCACCGGCGCTGAGCCGGACACCGGCGATGGTGCGGGTATCCTGACGCAGATTCCCGATGCTTTCTTTCGCAAGGTATGTCCGCTGGAAGGCGTGGTGCTGCCTGCACCGGGCGCTTATGGCGTGGGCATGCTTTTTTTGTCCGCGGATGAGGCGCGCCGCGCGCACATCGAGCAGGCTTTTGAATCCATTGTGGCCGAACAGGGTCAAACGTTTCTGGGGTGGCGCACCGTGCCGGTGAACCCCGCAACGCTTGGCAAAACCGCGCTGGCCTGCATGCCGGTGATCCGCCAGGCGCTGATTCAGAAAAGCGCTGACCTGACGGATGATTTGGCGTTTGAACGCAGGCTGTACCTGATTCGCAAAACCGCCGAGCGCAGGTTGCGCTATGCGCCGGAGGCGCAACCCGGCGATTTTTACGCCGCAAGCCTCAGCTGCCGCACCATCGTGTATAAAGGGATGCTGCAGGCGCGGCAGGTGGGCGAGCTGTTTTTGGATTTGAGCGATCTGGATTACACCACTGCCATTGCGCTGGTGCACAGCCGCTATTCCACCAACACCTTCCCCAGCTGGGAGCGCGCCCATCCCAACCGCTATACCATTCACAACGGCGAGATCAACACGATTTTGGGCAACCAGAAGCGCATGAATGCGCGCCAGAGCAGCATTCACACCGATGTGTTCGGCGGGGATGTGCACCAGGTGTTCCCGATTGTCAACGAGGATGGCAGCGACAGCGCCATGTTTGACAACGCGCTGGAGTTTTTGCTGCTCTCCGGGCGCAACTTGGCGCATGCAGCCATGATGATGATCCCCGAGCCCTGGGAGAAAAACACGACGTTGACCCCCGAGCTTCGCGCGTTTTACGAGTTTCACAGCCACGTGATGGACGCTTGGGATGGCCCTGCCGCCATGGGCGTGACCAACGGCGTGCAGGCGCTTGCGATGCTGGACCGCAATGGCCTGCGCCCCGCGCGCTATTGTGTGACCACCGATGACATGCTCATTTTGGCCAGCGAAACCGGCGTGCTGGACATCCCTGCCGAGAAGGTGCTCTACAAGGAACGCCTGCGTCCCGGCCGCATGCTGCTGGTGGATACCGAAGCCGGACGTGTGATCAGCGATGACGAAATCAAGAGCGGGATGGCCGCCATGTACCCCTATGCCTGCTGGATCAAGCAACTGCAGTTGGCGGTGGAGGATCTGCCAGAGAGCACCGAGCCTCAGCAGCCGCTCAACCAACCGCTGTGGCAGTTGCAGAAAAACTTCGGCTACACCTACGAGCAGGTGCAGCGGGTGATTTTGCCCATGGCGGAGCAGGGGATCGAGCCCACGGGTGCGATGGGCGCTGACTTGCCACTGGCGGTGCTCTCGGAGCATCCGCAGCTGTTGTACGATTACTTCCACCAGCTGTTTGCGCAGGTCACCAACCCACCCATCGATGCCATCCGCGAGGAGATTGTCACATCTACGCGTGTGTATATTGGCTCCGAGGGCGATTTGCTTGCGCCATCGCCGCAAAGCTGCCGCCAGCTCAAGCTGCCTCACCCCATCATGACGGATGGCGAGCTGGCGCGCATCCGCGCGCTGGACAGCGAGGGCTTCAAACCTTGCACACTGTCCATCCTGTATGATGTGGCGCAGGGCGGGCAGGGCATTCAGGCGGCGATGGAGCGGCTGTATGCCGAGGTGGACGCGCAGTTTGCCAACGGCTGCACCATCTTCATTTTGTCTGACCGCGGGGTGGATGCGCAGCACGCCGCCGTGCCCGCGCTGCTGGCCGTGTCCGGGGTGCAGGCGCATACCATCCGCCGGGGCATCCGCACGCAGCTGAGCATTCTGCTGGAATCCGGCGAACCTTCCGAGGTACATCACTT
>JAEWLZ010000132.1 GCA_023457295.1 Cyanobacteria bacterium OH_PDB_112 | reverse complement strand
CCCCCATGGTGATGCCCAGCAGCGTGGTGAGAATTTTGGTGGTGGAAGCAGGGTACATCGGCTCATCCGCGTTTTTTTCGAAGATCACCTCGCCGGAGTTGGCCTCAATCAGGATGGCGGCCTTGGCGTAGAGTTGATCCTCGGTGAGGTTTTCGGGGTGCGCCTCATCGTAGGGGTCCGCGTCGGAGGAGAGCTGCGGCGCGACATATTTGATTTCCGTATCGTCTTGCGCTCCCTCTTGCGCACGCGCGGCGGGCGGGAACGTGAACACGCCCAGCGCCAACATCGCGGCAGCCAACAGAACCCAAAACCTTACGCGCGCCTTCCTCAAGCCTTCATCCTCCTTCGGGTGGAGATGTCAACAAACTATTATACAGCCTGCCCGCGGTTTTGTCCAATCCGGGGCAAAACGAAGCAAGCGAAACGTGCACAGCAAAAGCCGCCCGGCTTGAAGCCGGGCGGCGGGAGAAAACGGTTGGCTTACGCCTTGGGGCCGGCCGCGATGATCGCCGGATCCATGTTGGTGTACTTGGCGAAGTTCTTTTGGAACATTTCGGCCAGCTTGTGCGCCGCCGCATCGTAGGCAGCCTTGTCCGCCCAGGTGTTGCGGGGGGCGAGCACTTCATCCGGCACGCCGGGGCAGGTGGTGGGCACCAGCACATTGAAGATGGGATCCAGCACGAACGCGCTGTTCTCCAGCGTGCCGTTGAGGCAGGCGGTGACCATCGCGCGGGTGAGGGGCAGCTTCATGCGGCTGCCGCCATTGCCCGCGGGGCCACCGGACCAGCCGGTGTTGACCAGGTAGACGTTCGCGCCGCTCTGATCCACATACTTGCCCAGCAGCTCAGCATACTTGCTGGCCGGCAGCGGCAGGAAGGGAGCGCCAAAGCAGGTGGAGAAGGTCGCCTGCGGCTCGGTGACGCCGCGCTCGGTGCCAGCCAGGCGGGCGGTGTAGCCGCTGACGTAGTGATACATCGCGGCTTCGCGGGTCAGCTTGCTCACGGGGGGCAGCACGCCAAACGCATCCGCCGTGAGGAAGATGACGGTCTTGGGCGTGGGCGCCATGCCGGAAAGCTCGGCGTTGCTGATGAAATCAACCGGGTAACCCACGCGGGCGTTCTCGGTGACGCTCTCATCGGCGAAATCGAACTCGCGGGTGTCGGGGTCCATGGTCACGTTCTCCACCAGCGCGCCAAAGCGAATCGCGCCATAGATTTCGGGCTCATGTTCCTTGGAAAGGTTGAATCACTTGGCATAGCAGCCGCCCTCGATGTTGAACACGCCGTCATCGCTCCAGCCGTGCTCATCGTCGCCAACCAGCTTGCGGTTGGGGTCGGCGGACAGGGTGGTTTTGCCGGTGCCGGAGAGGCCAAAGAAGATCGCGCTGTCACCATCCACGCCGACGTTGGCGGAGCAGTGCATGGAGAACACGCCCTTCTTGGGCAGCAGGTAGTTCATGATGGCGAACACGCTCTTCTTCATCTCGCCAGCATACTGGCTGCCAGCCACCAGCACGATCTTGCGCTCAAAGCTGACGATGATGGCGGCTTCGCTGCGGGTGCCATCCAGCTCGGGGATGCACTTGAGGCCGGGGGCGGAGATGATGGTGAAGTCGGCCGCAAAAGAGGCCAGCTCCTCGGTGGTGGGGCGAAGCAGCAGCTGGTGCATGAACATGTTCTGGCTGGCCAGCTCGTTGACCACGCGCACGCCGATGCGGTGCTTGGGATCGGCGCCCGCAAAGCCGTCAAACACGAACACCTCGCGGTTTTGCAGGTAGGCAATCATCTTGCGGTAGATGTTGTCAAACTTTTCAATGCTGATGGGCACGTTCACCTTGCCCCAGGCGATTTCGTCATGGATGGAAGGTTCGTCCACCACAAAACGATCCTCGGGAGAGCGGCCGGTGTATTTGCCGGTCATGACCACCAGGGCGCCGGTGTTGCTCAGCTTGCCCTCGCCGCGCGCCAGCGCGAACTCGGTCAGCGGCCCGACGGGAAGGTTGTGATATACAGCCTTGGATTCGATGATGCCCAGGTAAGACAGGTCCAAACTCATGGTGCTTTCCTCCTTGGGAGTAGTAGTAGGGAAGAAGCGGAACGATCCGCTCTTGCGATGTGGTCAGGACGAAATGGCACAATCTCGCCCTAATTCCAACAATTCTAGATATACTTCAAAAATCCTGCCGCAATTTCAAATTAGTTTTGATTTTCACAAAGAAATTTTGCGGGCAAGCAGCCGGATGGGCACAGGCTTGGCGTGTGATGCAGAAAAACGGCGAATTCACGCCGTTTCCATGGAGATGAACCGACGCAAAGGCAATGGGCGGGCGCAGTCTGGCGGGGGCGCGGGCGGCGCCTGCCGCAGGGGAAATGAGGGAGTTGCAGGTTTGGGTTCACAATCCTGCGAATTGGATACAACGCGATGGTTTGCTACGCGTGGGTTTGTAGCGATGCGGCAACCGCATTGCTCAGCGCAATCCACGCGGGCACCGACAACGCCTCGCCGCGCACGGTGGGCGTGAGCCCCTGCGCCACCAGCAGCGCACGCAACGCATCTGCCGGGAGGTTCACCACCCCGCGAAGCGCGTTGAGCAGCGTTTTGCGCCGCATGGCAAAACCGGCCTTCACCAACCGCCACAGCAGGGCTTCGTCGGTCACGGGAGCGGG
>JAEWLZ010000131.1 GCA_023457295.1 Cyanobacteria bacterium OH_PDB_112 | reverse complement strand
CCTGCTTTAACCATATAGTCCACAGCTTTTTTATCAGCTTTTTCTTCATATTTTTTAGGAGAAAAGCTCATTGCAATTGTACGCCCAAAACCTTGATGAAAGTCTATATTATGAGCAATTTCATGTGATAAAAGAGCTGCCATTTCAGAATCATCGTCTATATAAGGCATAATACCGCTTAATACTATAACAGATTTGTCATAACTGTATGCATAAGCGTTTACTTGCTTATTCGTATAAAATCTAAAAACAATTCTTTTTTCAATTCGATTTGCGTTTAAAATCCCAAAGCCCATTTCCATGACTTTTTTTTGATAAGTCCCGTCTTTTGTCAAATCAATATCATAAGCGCAAGCAAACGAATTTGAAGCAAGCAAAAATACTAACATTAAAATTATCTTTTTCATAACAACTCCTGCTATTTTTTATACATTATAAATAATTTTAATTTAGAAGATTTACTCAATGCAATTTTATTATGGTTTCTTTACAGATTTGAATTTAGACTTGAAAGAAAGTATGGTTTCAGGCGTTAAATCTTTTATATAGCAAGCTAAATTATCAATAGCAGAGCTGACATGTTTTGAAAAAATATTATCACAAAAAACAGTTATTAAAGGAATAGTTTTTTTGGCATGTCTTAAAGTTAATGTTTTACGGGTAAGACCTCCGAAAGCATCATCAACTTTACTTGTCGCGGATAAAATAAATACATCTTTTCCTGTAGATATTTTTAGCAAATTCAAATTGTTTCTTGCCTGTCGAGCGAGATCGGGTTTTACTTTTGAGAGAATCATTTTTTCAACGCTACCGCCGACTTTGAAGGTAAAGTCTTCAGAGATTTTGTTATTCATATTTTTCCTTTGAGATTTAAGATGCAAATTTATTATAGAATTAAACAAATTATAAGTCAAAGGTTTTTGTATGAAAATTATAAAATTAGCGTGTAATTGCTCCAAGACTTGCAGAGCTTACAGTTTTAGCGTATTTTGCAAGATACCCTTTTTTGATTTTTGGTTCAATTGGTGAAAAAGTTTCTTTGCGTCTTTTAATTTCTTCATCACTGATTTTAAGTTCAATTATTCTATTTGGGATATCAATAAATATTTCATCGTCGTCTTTTACTATGCCGATAGTGCCGCCTATTGCAGCTTCAGGGCAAATATGTCCTATGCATAATCCTCTTGTGCCGCCCGAGAATCTTCCGTCGGTTATGAGTGCAACCTTTTTGCCAAGACCTTTTCCTACAACGGCTGATGTCGGCGCAAGCATTTCTCTCATTCCCGGACCTCCTTTTGGTCCTTCATAACGGATTACAATTACATCGCCTTCAACTACTTTATCTGTCATAATAGCTTCCATGGCTGTTTCTTCAGAGTTGTAAACTTTTGCCTTTCCTGTAAAAGTAAGACATTCTTTATCAACACCCGAAATTTTTACCACAGCGCCTTCGGAGGCTATATTTCCATAAAGTACAGCTAATCCGGGATTTGAAGTTACAGGGTCTGAAACAGGTTTGATGACTTCGTTATCGCACCATGCTCTAGATGCTATTTCTTCATTTGATATCATAGCAACACATGTTGTAGTTTTAAAATCAGATATAGCCGGTTTTAAAGTTTTTATAGCAGCAGGTATTCCTCCTGCGTTATCAAGGTCTGTCATAGTCAAAACGCCCGAAGGGTCAAGTTTTATAAGTTGCGGAACTTTTTTACTTAGTTCCGAAAAATCTTCTAATGTTACATCAAGACCTGCTTCATTGGCTATTGCAAGCAGGTGCAAAATTGAATTTGTCGAACCTCCTAAAGCAAGGTCAACTATAATAGCGTTTCTGATTGAGTCACGAGTGATAATTTTAGATGGTGTAAGTTGTTTTTTGACAAGTTCATTAATGATTACGCCACTATCAAAGGCAATTCGTTTGGTTTTGGCAGAAACAGCAGATGATGTTCCGCAACCCGGTAGGCTCATTCCCATTACCTCTGTAAGACATGCCATGGTGTTTGCCGTGTAAAGTCCTTGGCATGCTCCTGCTCCGGGGCAGGCTTCTATTTCATATTTTTCAAGAGTTTCTTCTGTGATTTGACCGCTTTTTAATTGACCTACGGCTTCAAAAGTACCTTTTATCATAGTAAGGGTCTTATGTTCACATTTTCCGTCAAGCATAGGTCCTACGGTTACAACAATGCAGGGGATATCAAGACGAATGGCTGCCATAATCATTCCGGGTGTAATTTTGTCGCAATTGGTTAAAAGCACAAGACCGTCAAGTTTATGTGCTGACGCCACAGATTCTACACTGTCAGCTATAAGTTCTCTTGAAGGCAGAGAATAGCTCATTCCTGAATGTCCCATAGCTATTCCGTCACAAATTGCAGGAACTCCAAATACGAAAGATTGTCCGCCTCCTGTATGGATGCCTTTTTCAATATATCTTTCAATATCACGCATATTAACATGTCCGGGAACAAGGTCGGTAAAACTGCTTGCGATGCCTATAAAAGGTCTGTCCATTTGATTTTGGGATACTCCCGTTGCGTACAATAAAGCTCTGTGAGCTGAACGTTGTAAACCTTTTTTAACTTCATCACTTCTCATTTTTACTGCCTTTCTGAATTTTTTATATAGAATAACCTAGAACTAATTTTTCAATTTCCTTTTATAATTATATGTTAAACTGGAATGATGAACAAATTGAATTTTACAACGGCCGGAATACCAATTTGCACAAATCCTCGCAGTTATCAAAAAGCTTTTGAGGATTTAAAAGCAATGAATTTGGATGGTCTTGAAGTGGAATTTGTTCGTGGGGTAAATATGAATCCGCAAACTCAGTCAGAAATCAAAGAAGCCCTTAAAACAAACGGCATGGTGCTGACTGCCCACGGCCCATACTATATAAATCTAAACGCAAAAGAGCCTGAAAAAATAGAGGCAAGTCTTCGTAGAATCATAGATACAGCAGAAGTTACAAACAACTTTGGCGGATATAGTATAGTTTTTCATGCGGGCTTTTATTTAAAGCAAGAAAAAGATTTGGTATACAAAAATATTTTGAAGCAATTCGTGCGAATTATTGAGCATATTGAACAAAATGACATTAAAGTTTGGATTCGTCCCGAAATCACAGGAAAAGATACTCAATGGGGAGATTTAGACGAAGTTATAGCAATTTCCAAAGAGTTTAAACAAGTTTTACCATGCGTTGATTTTTCTCATATGCACGCCCGTACAATCGGCGGGTGGAATACTTATGATGATTTTGCAAAGATTTTTGAGCGTATTGGCAATGAAATAGGTTCGTATGCGCTGGAAGAATTCCATGCGCACCTTGCAGGTATAAATTACGGCGATAAAGGCGAGAAAAACCACCTTATGCTTCAAGAATCCGATATGAATTATAAGGATTTGATGCGTGCATTTAAAGATTTTAACGTCAAAGGAGTTTTAGTTTGCGAGAGCCCTGTAATGGAAGATGACGCAAGACTTTTGAAAGCTTATTACGAAAGTTTATAAAACAAATTCTGTTATGATTTCGCCTGCAACTTCTCCTGTTGAAGTTTTGATGGTCTTGTCAAAGAATTTTCCAAGAGGCTTGTTGCAAATTTCATCTTGTCTTAGCCATCCGAGCTGAAGCATAGCTTCAATAAGCGCAATTGCTCTTGCCTGTTCATTAGAATCTAGAATTTTTACAAGTAAAACCTGTTCCGTATTGCAATTGTAGACCATGCAAATTCCTTCCGCGCCAACTTTTGCTATTATTTGTCCTGATGAACAGGCGGTTATTTCACTGTCAATTCTGTTATTTCCACCTGCTACATAAGGGTTTTGCGCCATAGCATCAGCAATTTTCGGGTGGTTTTGAAAGGTCTTTGAAAAGCCTTGGCACATGTTCTCAAGAGGCATAGCAAAAATAGGTGCATTACAGCCGTCTTTGGCAATATGAGTCGGTTCAAACACGCAGTAATCACTAATTTTTTTAAGGATTAATTTTTGTAGAAGATGCTCCTGCTCAAGATATGTTGAACAATCCCAATTTTCTTTGACACAAGCGGCTAAAAATCCCGCATGTTTTCCTGAACAATTGTTATGAAGCACAGATGGTTTAGAGCCTGTTTTTATAAGATTGTGACGAGCTTCAATATCAAGCGGAGAATGGATTCCGCATTTTAAGACCTTAGAACTTTTGCCGATTTTTTTTAAAATATTTTCGACAATTGTGGTGTGTTTTGGTGTTCCGCTATGTGAGGCGCAGGTTATGGCTATTTCTTCTTGTGTGAAATTAAAATATTCAAACACCCCTAAATCTTCTAAAACAGAAGCTTGAAGAGGTTTTGCACAAGAACGCAAATAAAAACAGCGAAAATCTTTATTATTTTTAGAAAAATCGTTTTCAGAATAAAGAATAATTTCGCCGAAATGCTCTCTTTCTATGATATTTTGTCTTTTTACAGAGATAACTTTTTGCATAATAAAATTGTATCATTAAGCACGAATTTATGATAATCTAATGTTTATGAAAAGGATTTTTGCGTATATTTTTATCTTATTTTTTGCTGCGACCTTGAGCGTTGGAGCAAAAACAATAACTATTGCGCAGATGACAGATGTCCATATTGGTGATGTTGAATCTGAAAAAACGCAGCATTCACTTCAATACCTTAAAGAAGCTATTGAAGCAATCAATGCTCGTAATGATATCGATTTTGTTGTTTTTACGGGTGATAATGTTGATAAATCAAGACCTTCGGATTTGAAGACATTTTGTGTAACAGCCAGAAAATTAAATAAACCTTACTATGTAATTATGGGAAACCACGATGCTCATAAGGTTGCAGGAATTCCTAAAGATACATATATGCATTATATTGATATTGCTAATAAATATCAAAAAAGTGATGCGATGAATTTTCAAATCCCTGTGACAAGTGATATTCAAGCAGTTTTTTTGGATGGAGTTGTTCCTAATATCCCAAGTTCACACGGATATTTTTCCGAAGAAACTATTGCATGGTTTAGAAAAGTGGTTAAAAAAAATAAGCATAAAAAACTTATTGTTTTCCAGCATTTTCCTTTGGTTCCTCCAAGAGATGAACCTTCCAGAACGATTTTGCATTCGGCAGATTATAAAAATATTTTGCTTTTAAATGACAATATTCTGCTTATAGCATCAGGACATTATCACCAGGCTAAAGTTCAAACAGATGAGAACGGTATTGTTCATATTTCTACGCCAAGCTTACTTTCTGAGGCTCAGTACGCGATTATAAAAATCAACTATGATGAGGTTTTTTGCGGATGTCCGAAAAATTTTAAAGTTGATGTAGAATTTTTGGATATTGAGAAGTAAAAATCAATCTTGTTGTGAAAAACCAAAAGATTTCAGTATTTTGTCTTTTTTTCGCCATTCTTTTTGAATTTTTACCTGCAAATCAAGATAAACTTTTTTATCGTCAAGTTTTTCAATTTCTTCTCTTGCAGATTGTCCTATTTTTTTGAGCATTTGCCCTTGTTTACCTATGATAATGCCTTTTTGCGAATCCTGTTCTACATAAATCGTTGCCATTATGCGATTGAGGTTTTCAAGTTCTTCAAATTTTTCTATTACAACAGCAATGCTGTGAGGGACTTCGTCATGAGTGTTTATAAGGACTTTTTCGCGAATAATTTCCGCTGATATTTCTCTTATGGTTTGGTCTGTTGTGATTTCTTCATCAAATAAGTTAACTCCTTTTGGGAGTTTTCGGTAAATATTTTTCACAAGAGTATCTACATTTCGACCTGTTTTGGCTGAGATTTTGACTATCGGAACATTTTCTTTGAAAAGCATTTTGTATGCCATAACTATTTCTTCACGTTTTTGAAGGTCTTTAATTTTATCAACTTTATTTACAACCATAATTATAGGTATATTTGTATTCAGAAGATTTTTGACAATCCATTCATCACCTCGCCCCGGAGCTTCTTGGCCGTCTACTAAAAACAAAATAACATCCGCGTCAGGTACGGCTATTTTTGCTTCATCAAGCAGAAATTCCCCAAGTTTATAAAGAGGTTTGTGTACGCCCGGAGTGTCAATAAATACTATTTGACCTTCAGAAGTAGTGTGAATTCCTCGAATACGTTTTCGGGTTGTTTGTGGTTTGTCCGAAGTTATCGCAATTTTTTGACCCAAAATTTGGTTTAAAAGAGTTGATTTACCTACATTTGGTCTGCCTATTATTGTTACAAAACCCGATTTGTTTGCCATATTAATTTATCCTGTCATGTATCTCGTTTATGTTTTCGATGCGACTTTCTATTCTGTTTATTATTGCGAAAAGTTCAGGATTATTAGAACCGGGAATAAATTCCAGATTGTTTAAAATCCCTATAACTTTTTCGTATTCGACTCCTACGCCTTGTGTTATCATTGCGCTTACTGCTTTTGTAATTACATCAAGAAGATATAGAGTTTCTTTTTGATCTTTAGCATAATTTTTTATATTTAAAATAATATCTTCCAAATATTCAAAAATATCTCCACCTTTGGAGCGTGTCAAAATTTCTATTGCAACAAGTTTAGGGTTTATTTCCATTTCACAGTCTTTGACTACTTCGAAAAGCATTTTGTCAATTTCTTCAGATTTTGCGGGAAGTGTATTTATAAAGTACTGAAGGAGTTTATCCGCCAATGGGAAATCATTTTTTTCAAGACATGAAGCAATATAAATTTTATAAAGAGCACTTATACATGAAATTTTGTCATGAGTTTCATTTGAAAGAGCCGAAATAATTCCGTCACAAGCCAATAAAAGAGAATCTTTTTGAGCTTTTTCTTCATCAAAAATCAAATCATCGGGAAAAATCTCGTGAATAAGTTTTATTAAAGGTTTAGCTCTTTTTTTGTTGCCTAAAATACCTGTGAGCATTGTTTTTAGAAGTTCTGAATGATTTTCGTCAAAAAGAGCCTGCTCTATAATATCATTCAAGAATTCATTATCAGATTTTAAGATGGCAGATAAAACGATTTGATGAGCAATCGAATCGCTGTTTTCAACACCTTTGGTCTCAATTTCATTGGCTATTTCGCAAAGACGCTGAAATTTTATTTGTGCGTCTTCAAGATTATCTTTTGGAGGTGTAAAATCTTCCATATGCTTCCTACATAATAGTTTTGCTGTCTGATTATACGATTATACACCTAAAATGTTATGAAAACCTAAATTTTTTTATTTTGCTTTCTTTTTTAGGAGTATAATTTAATAGTAGGAAATGAGGATTTTTATAATGTCAGAAATTATCAACGTAGATTTAGTAAATTCATTGCTTGAAGAAAAACCAAGTCATGCTCAGGTGGAAGAAATTTTAAATAAGGCACTTAAGCTTCAGGGGCTTGATTTGAAAGATTCGGCGATGTTGCTTAATATCGAAGATGATAATTTGCTTGATAAAGTTTTTGCCGCGGCAAAAGAACTTAAAGAAAAAATTTACGGTAAAAGAATAGTTCTTTTCGCACCGCTTTATTTGAATAATTATTGTGTAAATAATTGTCTGTACTGTGCTTTTCGTGTAGGCAACAAAGAGATGGAAAGAAGGCAGCTTACCTCTGATGAAGTTGTTGAAGAAGCAAAGATAATTATGAACCAAGGACATAAAAGAATTCTTTTGGTAGCCGGAGAAGACTTAAAAAGAAGTAATCTTGATTATGTTCAGGAAATTATTGATAAAATTTATGAACAAAAAGTCTTTAACGGTGAAATAAGAAGACTCAACATAAATATAGCTCCGCTTGATGTTGAAGGTTTTCGCCGTCTTGCTGGTATGGGTATCGGGACTTTTCAGTCTTTTCAAGAAACTTATCACCCCGAAGTTTATAAAGAAATGCATGTTTCAGGGCCTAAGTCCAATTATCAATGGCGCTTAGAAACCATGAGCCGCGCGATTGAAGGCGGGATAAAAGATTTTGGTATAGGTGCTTTGTTCGGGCTTTGCGATTATCGTTTTGAAGTTCTCGCAACGCTTATGCATGCCGATTATTTGGACAGAACCTTTGGAGTAGGACCTCATACCATTTCTATTCCTCGTATAGAGTACGCACAAGGTTCTGATGTTGCAAAAAATCCGCCGCATGCTATTACTGATAAACAATTCAAAAAAATAGTTTCGGTTTTGAGATTGTCTGTTCCTTATACTGGAATAATTTTGACAACAAGAGAAAGTGCGAAATTTAGACGTGAATGTCTTGAGCTTGGTGTGTCACAAGTAAGCGCCGGCTCAAAAACTGACCCGGGCGGGTATTCTAATAAGCATGCTACGCCTCAGTTTCAGGTTGGTGACACAAGAAGTATTGAAGAAATTTTGCTTGAGCTTGTGCAAGGTGGATACATGCCGAGTTTTTGTACAAGTTGCTACCGTAAAGGCAGGGTAGGAAAAGACTTTATGGATTTGGCAAAACCTGGACTTATTAAACGTTTTTGTAATACAAACGCAATTTTGACTTTTCAGGAATATTTAAATGATTATGCTCCCGAAGAACTTAAAAAAGCAGGTGAAGAGCTTATAAAAAAAGAAATAGCAATGGTTGATGATGAGAAAATCAAAGCTGAAATAGAAAAAAGACTTGCTAAAATAAGTAACGGAGAGAGAGATCTTTATATTTAATGAGCAAGATTGAAGAATTAAACAAAATAAAAAAAAATTGCGAAAAATGTTTTGATTGTGATTTGGGCAAAACACGAATAAATGTAGTGTTTTCAGATGGAAATCCTAATTCAAAAATAGTAATTGTCGGCGAAGCTCCAGGAAAAAATGAGGATGAAACGGGAAAGCCTTTTGTTGGCAGAGCAGGAAAACTTCTTGACGAATTGTTTTTGAGTCAGGGTCTTACCAGAGAGAAAGACTTATATATTTGTAATACGGTAAAATGCCGACCCCCTGAAAATCGTGTGCCTACTGAGGTTGAAAAAGCGAGCTGCGAGAAATTTTTGAAAAAGCAACTTGAAATTTTAAAACCTGATATTGTTGTTTTGTGCGGAGCTACCGCTTTGAAAACTTTTTTGGGAAATAAAGTAAAAATATCTGATGTTAGGGGCAAATGGTTTGATTATAAAGACGGGGCAAAAATCATGCCTGTTTTTCATCCTTCATATTTGCTTCGTAACCCTTCTTTGAAAGAGGGTTCCCCAAAATGGCTTATGCTTGAAGATATAAAAAAAATAAAAAAAGAATTACAATCCATTATTTAAAATAGTGTTTTTTAACGGCCATTGGAATTTATTAATGACATTAATAAATTATGGTCAATATTTTTAGTTTGCGATAACAGTGTTG
>JAEWLZ010000130.1 GCA_023457295.1 Cyanobacteria bacterium OH_PDB_112 | reverse complement strand
GCTTTGTTCTTTGATAAAGTTGTCGATTCGGTTTCAAATGTAAAAATTGCGATTAACTACCTTATGGGAGATATTACAGCTTATTTGAAAGAAAACAAGCTGACTGTCGAGCAGACCAAACTTACTCCCGAAGGTTTAGCGGAACTTGTTGATTTGATTGACAAAGGAACAATCTCAAACAACATAGGTAAACAAATAATTACAACTATTTTGGAAACCGGCGAAAGCGCAAAATCAATCGTCGAAAAGCAAGGCTTGAGCGTTATTTCTGATGACAGTGCCATAAGAGAAATTGCACAAAAAATTGTTGATTCAAATCCTGAACAAGTTGCAGCCTACCGCAGCGGAAAAGACAAATTGTTCGGTTTCTTTGTGGGACAAGTTATGAAAGAAACTAAAGGACGCGCCAATCCTCAGGTAATAAACAGTATTTTGAAAGAGCTTTTGGGCTAAGTAAAATTTTGTAAAAGAAATCAGATTCAATAGCAATAATTGCATTTCAGGAGAATTATATCTTTGTGTAGCAAAAAAGGAACAAAGATGAGTTTAGCTATTTCTTCTGTACAAAATAGAAATGTTGAGCCGCAAACACCTTCTTTTAAAACAAGATTAGCGAGTGTTAAAAGTTCTAAAGACTTTAATATTAGTTACAATACTGCTATGGCTCAAAAAGCAGCAGTTATGCCTGCTATTTATTTTGGAAATGGTAAAGAAATTATTCTTGCCCGAAAATTTGATGCTATTTTTGCTAAATATTCAAAAGAAAATAATCCTTTGATTTTAAAAGTAAAGGATGGATTTTCTCGTCAAATAGCACAAAGAATACTCACATACCCTGAAAAACCAATAATTATTGGCATTGCAGGTCAATCCGGTTCAGGAAAGACAACCTTTTTAAGGCAAATGAAAGAAATAATTCCTGAAAATCATTGCAGAATTATACTGGGCGACAATTATTATAAGGATACTGCTCAAAAAAGAATAACAGAAGGCGGTCTTTTAAATATGTTCAAGAAAGGCTTTAGTTTTGATGTTCCGGAAGCTGTTGAATTAGACCTTTTGTCCTCGGATTTAGAAAAACTTTCTAAAGGAGAAAGCATACCTAAATTACAATATGATTTTGAAACAGGGGGAAGGATGTTATTGCCCGAAAAAATTAATCCTGCAAAATTAATTGTAGTGGACAGTATTTTTGGACTTAATGAAAAATTAAAAGATAGGTTAGATATTGGTGTATTTGTAGAATCAAAACCTGAAACAATCGAAAAAAGGTTTTTTTTAAGAGCTACTACTGAAAGAGGTAAAACTCTTGATGAAGCTAAGGTTCAATATGTTGATGTAACACAAAAAGCTCAGGAGCATATTATTCCAACCGCACAAAATGCTAATATAATCATAAACGGTGAACTACCATTAGTTCATTCTCAGCAATTTTTCAATGAGATTCACAAGGTATTTAAATAAAAAATAAAGAAATTTAAACCAAAATAATACTAAATCATTTAAAATAACTTTGTTTTTCGTAAAATATTTATATCACAGATAATTTTTTATAAAAAAGAGAGCAGGAGAGAATAATGATAATTAATGCGATAAATCCGCAGACAAAAAGTAAAACCACTTTTGGCGCACCATTTGATAATACATGTATGAGCATAGCTTTAAAGGCAGCGGAAAAAAAGAAAATAACAAATACTCAAGCAATGGAACTCATCAAAATACATTTTGACGAAACTACCAAACATATTGGTGTTATTGCAAAACAAGATAAAGACACTATAGAAATAAGCTTATTGAATACAAGAGCTACTGAAAACGATGTTAAAAAAGGTACTAATTCATTTCCGTTACACTTTGTTAATAATAATAAATTTGCACTGAATAATCTTGAAAACTTTTTTGCAGGACTAAATCTGAAAGATGTTAAAGACCAATCCAGAACTCATTTAGACCCTACAATACCACAAGAAAGCACTGAAGGATCTTTTGATGTTTTGTTAAAAGCTTTCAATTCAAAAAGCAAAGCCAGTTTCGAAAACGTTTTAAGACAAGAAAAAACATCTAAATCTTTTAGCGGTATAGCGGTTAACGGCTAATAATAAATTACTTTATCAAGCTTTGAATTGCTTTAAAATCAGGATGTTTAGCGCTTTTTAAAATTTCAAAAAGCGCTATTTCAAGACAGCTGATAATTGCCCCGTTTTTTTCCATGCGGTTAAGTCCTTGTGCGAATTCAAATTCTTTACGAGATGCCGTACCATCTTTTAGCACATGTACCTCATACCCCTGCACTATAAGACTTTCTGCTGTCTGATGCACACAAATATGAGCTTCAATTCCCAAAAGAATTATTTGCTTGCGTCCTGTCTTTTCAATTGATTCCTTTACCTGTTCAAAAGCACTGAAAGAAGTTTTTTCTATATAAACAGCATCTGCGGCTTCTTTAATTACAGAAACAGTTTCACCCAATCCTTGCGGATATTGTTCAGTAATTATTACGGGAATACCGAGAATTTTGGCTACTGAAGCCATCTTTGAAGCAACATCTGCAACATTTTTGTCATAGACTGCATTTAAAAGTTTTTCCTGAATATCAACTATAAGAACAACGGAATTATTTTGGTCAAGCAAACTCATTTTTTACCTCATTTTATCTGGAATGGACACTTCGAGCAGCGAGCCTTGGGGTGTCTTATCAAATTATCTTC
>JAEWLZ010000129.1 GCA_023457295.1 Cyanobacteria bacterium OH_PDB_112 | reverse complement strand
TGTTGAGAGCTTAGTGCAGGGGCTGTTGAAGATACAGCAGGAATACTGTTATTGCTCATAAAAAATCCTCTTTTGTTTTTTTAGTTTTTTAAGACATGATTATACATGAATATAAAAACTTCTTTTTCTGAAAAATTGCCATATTAAATATATATTTTATACATATAGTTTACATTATTTAATATTTTATATTTGGATATCAAAAATCGGAGTCATAGACCCCGATTTTTTAAAGAGTGAAAGAGAGAGATATAAGAGAGTTTTGTAATTTTTAGTCTTTTAAAATATTTTGTACGCTTGCTGTACCTGCTGCAAGTAATCCTAAACCTGCTGCTCCGATTAAAGCCACTTTACCGAAAGCGTGATATTTTAGTCCTAGAGCAGCTACTCCGCCTAGAGCTGTAAGGCCCAAGAATGCTGTTGATTTAGGATTATGTTTTAATCTGTCAACAAAAGTATATTCGATTTTCTTTTCATCTTCGTTATATTTTTCTGAAAGTTTTGTAAATTCTGCTGAATTTCTTTTTGATACTGTTGTTTCTAAATCTTCTTTGATTTGTGTAATTTCTTCTTTGGCAGCTCCTTTTCCTTCCAATTTTGTTAATGCTTGTTCGTAAGAACCTAGAAGAGATGATACGTTAGAGTTTTTACCGCGGAAAGAAGTTTTATTTGCTTGTGTAATGAAAGCGTCTGCTAACATTGGGTTTTCTGTTAAGCTTGAGAAGAAATCTTTTAATTGACCTGCTTCAGCTTCTGAAATTTTTGAAGGGTCTTTTTTCAAGATATTTTTTACTTCTTTAACATATTGTTTTGCAACTTCAGCGTGGGCTTCGTTTACTTTGTATGCGCCTGAATTTGAAGTTCTTGCTTTGTCTAAGAATTTTAATGGTACAGAGCCTAGAGATTCTTGAATTTCATCAACAGAGCCTTCAGCGGCGTTTTCTGTTTTAAATCCACCAATTTCTCTTATTCTATCATTGGCTTCTTTTTCTGTGATAGCACCTTTTTTCAAAAGGTATTCAATCATATCGAAATTACCTGCCGGAGCGTAAGAAGGAACGCCTGTGTAGTTGAAAAGAGAACCGTTGTTCATTGCAGGTGCAACGAATCCAGGTGTCATTAAATTTGCTATTCTTGAATAATTATTGTTATTCAATGCTGATATAGTTTCAAAAGTGCTCATCTGATATAACCCTCTGTTTTTTATTTATCCCTTATGTTTTTATAAAAACAATTTTTCTGAAATTATTGCCTTTTTGGACTATTTTTTGTTAACTTTTGTAAAGATAAATGTTTGATTATTAGGTCAAAATAGTTTACAGGAGAGCCTTTAGGACGATTTTAATATAAGAAATTTTTGAATATAAAATTTAGTTAGTCTAATAATCTATGCCAAAGTTTCTACTTGACAGTGTAATATTAGTGTCTTACCATGAGGCAACAAGCTAAAAATGGCGGCATGGCCAAGTGGTAAGGCAGAAGCCTGCAAAGCTTTTATCCCCCAGTTCGAATCTGGGTGCCGCCTTTTTATTTTTTTGATAGTGCATAATTTAAATTGTAATTAATATAGTTGTAAATTATTCAAGGACGATTGGCGCAGTTGGTAGCGCACTTGATCGACATTCAAGGGGTCACAAGTTCGAGTCTTGTATCGTCCACCATTTATAAAAAGAGCCGTAAAGGCTCTTTTTTAGTGTCAAATTCTTTCGAGTTCTGCATTTTCGGGCTGACACCTTTTCTAAAAAAGTTAAGACAAACCGCTATAACTCAAATATAGTATTTGTTTTCAGAAGTTCGAACATTTGCTTATTTCTCTTTTTTGAATATTTCAGGTGGAAAAACCTTTTGAATGAAGCTTTCAGGTACTTCTTTCTTTGCCAATTTTGACAATGCGTTAAAAAAACGTCCATATAAATATGAACATTTCTCAGGGGAATATTCTTCATCATCAAAAATAATAATTGTTTTAATTTCTTTTTTCGTCATAATTATCACCTTTCTTTTAATTTATAGAAATTCGAAAAAGTATTTTTCCTTTATGTTGGAGGAATTATAAAATTAGATAAATATTCATTCGTTTTAGTAGTGTTATTAGCTGTTCCTTTTATAGCAACTTATTTAGAGTCTTTAAATTTATTTGGTAATCATTTTAACTTCCGAAAGTCTATTGACAAAATTGAAGACCTTACTGCAAAAGCAACGGAAGAATCACAAAAAAATACACAAGACAATGCAAATACGACATTTAATGAGTATCCCATTGCTTTTTCTGTTGAGCAAAGTAGAGAGCTAATAGAAAAAGATTCTACTTTAGCCCTTGCTTCATTAAGAATTGAAATAGAAAAATCTTTAAAGATTTTTTGTAAGAAACTTAGAATCGAGAATAGTGAAAACGTCACGTTAAATAAAATAGTTAATGGCTTAAATAAAATAAAAGTATTAAATGATTATCAAGCTAATGCACTTAAAGAAATTCTTATGGCAAGTAATCAAGCCATACATGGAAAAACTATATCTAATAATGATGCTAGGGAAATAATAGATTTAGCTGAAAAACTTTCAAAAAGCTTTGCAATCGGATATGTACCAAACTTTAACAAAAACTTAGATTATGAAAAACAAGGATTAGTTTGTGAATGGGAACATTGCATAGAATATCAACCATTGAAACAAAATCGTGATGACGAATCATGCAAAATTTTTGGGCATGATTGTCCAGGTGGTAAAGAAACTTGCATAAATTGTAAGAAAGAGATAAGGGATTTATCTGATAGACTTTAAGATTATGCAACTGCTTTTAGAAGTTTAAATTTTTCTAAGAGTAAGATTGTTTCGGAATCTTTTAACATCGAAATTAATTCTTTTATACAGGATAAAAAGTTCGAGTTTTGTTCCTTTTGCTTCACCATAAAGACCACATTCTAAAGATAGGTGGTCTTTATTTTTTAATAATATTTTACCTATTATTGTCCCTTAATGATTTTAGCAACTTTTAAGAAAAATTTATAAAGAATAATTGTTTTTTAGGCTGCAAGAAGATAACATAACACCGCCATTTATTTGTGAGTCTACATTAAATTTTTTAATTTTTTGTTATACTAAAAAATTAAAAATAATAAAAGAATTTATCTGAAAAAATCGAAAGTAACCTATTGAATTCAGAAAGGAAAAGTTATGACAAAAAAATTAGAAATGTACAAATGTGAAATTTGCGGCAATTTTGTTGAAGTTGTTTTATCTGGAGCAGGCGAACTTGTTTGCTGTGGTAAGCCAATGGTTCTTCAAGTCCCAAATACAACTGATGCGGCAGGTGAAAAGCATGTTCCGTTTTTTGTAAAAGAAGACGATGAGCTTTTGGTTAAAATCGGAAGCGTACCTCACCCAATGACAGCAGAGCATTATATTCAGTTTATAGAGGTTGTTTCTAAAGACGAAAAATATGTAAAAAGAAAGTATTTGACTCCTTCAGAAGAGGCGGTTTTCGCTTTAAAAGGTTATGACATCGGAGCTTTGACAGCAAGAGAATATTGCAATCTTCACGGTTTGTGGGAAGCCAAATACGAATAACTGAAATATTTTTGTTTAATGCTTGACAAAAAGTGGAAAAATGATAATATCTATATATGAATATAAATATATAGATATTATTTAATATAAGGAGGCTAATTATGTCTAATGTATTAGAACTTACAGATTCAAGCTTTGACAGAGAGCTAAAGGAAACAACTATTCCTGTTTTGGTAGATTTTTGGGCGCCTTGGTGTGGTCCTTGCAGGATGCAGGCTCCTATTCTCGATGAAATAGCAAAAGAATTTACAGGTAAGGCTAAAATCGCTAAAATCAATGTAGATCAAAACCAATTTAAGGCGGATGAATTTGGTATTTCAGGAATTCCTGCGTTATTGGTATTTAAAAATGGCAAATTGGTTGAAAGATTGGCGGGTTTGCACCAAAAAATACAACTAAAAACCGTACTTGAAAAACATGTTTAGAGGTAAAAATGAAAAATAAAACAGAAAATTTGTTAGAAATATTTAAGGCTCTATCTTGCAAGGCAAGATTTGATATTGTGGTGGGCCTTATCAGCCACCATGAGTGTAATGTGACAAAAATGGCTGAGAAATTACAAATCCCTCAGCCAAATGTGTCTCAGCATTTGAATATTCTTAAAAAAGCGGGAGTGATAGAAGGATTTCGTAAGGGGAATCAGATATGTTATCAGGTTACAAATCAGCAAGTCAGAAAAATTGTTGAAGTGTTGGATTTAGAATGCGAAGACTAAGTTTGGAGCTTTTGTAGCAACTATTTTGACACTTGTTATTGTGCCAGTGTTGTACTATGAAATAATAATAAAACTTTTTTATTTAAAAGTTATATTAATTCTTCTTCAATACGTTGTTCTTCTTCGATATCGTGTTGAATTTCTTTAACTTTAATATGATATTTAAACATATAAAAAGCGCCCGAAACGGCAAGGAAAGAAATAATGACCATTTGCGTTATAAAAGCCATTGCGATAGCCATTTCTTTGGTTACGCTGAAGGCATTCAGAGCCAAAATAAAGGCACATTGATAAGGTCCTGTATGAATTGATAAAGAAGGCACCATAGAACTGAAAACAGTCAAACAAAGTAAAAACATTGCCGCTGAAAAATGAAGACTTACGCCAAATCCATTTATGATGATAAAAAGAAAAATACTTTCAACAAGCCAAATAGCAATTGTAAGCAAAATAGAATTTCTTAAAATTTTTGGACGATTCAAAACTTCAAAACCGTTGATGAAAGAAGCTATATGCTTTGTCCCTTTTCTCATTATAGCAATAATTCTCATCGGCATTCCGTATTTTTTGAAAAAAACCGTTATTTTTTTAAAAATTTCTTCCATTTTGCCAAATTTTATCATCCAGTAAATAAATCCAAAAATTCCAAAAAATACTGTACCTGCGCTTAAAGCAACGTTATAAAGCCATGGCTGGTTATAAAAAAACATCATTACAAACAGTAAGAATCCAAAAACCACAATGCCGTCAAGAATTCGCTCAAGCAAAATTGAACTTACAACACTTATGCGACTTACGCCGAAACTATTTCCCGCAAGATGAGCTCTGTAAAAATCCCCTGCGCGAGCCGGCATAAAACAATTCACAGCATAACCTATAAGAGTAATGCCCATAAGAGTTTTTGACCTCATGTGCGGAAGATTAAGCATAAGAGCTTTCCATCTTTTTGCTCTTAAAATATATCCTGAAAAATAAATAGGAACTGCTAAAAACAACAAATTACGATTAAAAAGTCGTAAGTTTTTTATAATTTCGGCAAAATCCATTTTTTGAAAAATTAAAAACAATAAAACTAAGCTTATGACAGCTCCTATGTAGCGTTTTTTAATTTTTACCTGCATTGAAAAATCCTTCTATTTTAACTTAATTAAAAGTATTATACCTAAAAGATGATTAATGTTACATGTAAGTTTAAAAATCATAAAAAGTGTGAATAATATTTATAATATAGGATTCTATTTTTTATAATGCCCCCAGGTTATATCTGTATTTTAAGAAGAGATTTTGGATTTTTCTTTTAAAATCTAAAGTCAAGCTCTGCTGTGGATTAATTCAAGCAGGTAATAAATTTCTAGCCGATTAGAAGGCTTGAAATCCTTTAAAAGCAGATATAATTTAACTTGTAGCAATTTAAAACGGAGGTCCTACTCATGAATAAAGAAGATTTGGTGAAAGAAGTTGCAAAAAAAACAAGAATTTCACAAAAATTGGCATCAGAAATCATAAATTTGACTCTGGAAACCATAGAAAAGTCTGTTTCAAAAGGTAAAAAAGTTATTTTGGTAGGCTTTGGGTCTTTTGAGCTCCGCCAAAGAGCCGCAAGAACTGGGCGCAACCCTCAAAATGGCAATGTAATTCAAATCCCTGCAAAAAAAGTACCTGCTTTTACTGCCGGTAAAAGATTTAAAGATCTTGCAAATACCTAAAGGACTCTAAATTTTTTTAAGATAAGAATGCGGAGATATTTCTCCGCGTTTTTGTTTCGAAACTATTTCATGCTAAAATTCAATTATGAAAAGTAGTTTAAAAGACATACAAAACTTAGAAGATACCCGTGGTGTTGATATTCAAAAAGTCGGTGTGAAAGATGTTGAAATACCTCTTATGATTCAGCGCAAAAATGCCGATGACCAAATTGTTCGCGCAAAAGCCCGTATGAGCGTATCTTTGCCCAAATATTATAAAGGGACACATATGTCACGCTTTATCGAAGTTTTGAGCGAATGGGGTCAGAAAAACCTTTTGGGAGCTGATATTCGAGTGTGTCTTGAAGATATTTTGAAGAAACTCGATGCAAAAACAGCGGAAATAAGTCTTGATTTTAAGTATTTCATAGATAAAAAAGCTCCGGTGAGCGGAAATATTTGCCCTATGGGTTATGAATGCTCTTTTGAGGGGATTATAAGTGAAGATAAGTATAACTTTATACTTGGCGTAAAAGTCCCTTTAACAACGCTATGTCCTTGCAGTAAAGAGATTTCTGATTATGGAGCGCATAATCAAAGAGCTGTTGTGCATGTTCGTATAAGTTATCCGGAAACTGAAATGATATGGATTGAAGATTTGGTAGAGTTAGTCGAAACTTGCGGCTCTAGCCCTGTTTACCCTTTGTTAAAGCGTGAAGATGAAAAATTCGTCACAGAAAAAGCATATGAAAACCCTAAATTTGTTGAAGATGTGATTCGTGATGCAATTGTTAAACTTCGTGAAAATAATCATATAACATGGTTTGAAGTTGAATGCGAAGCTTTTGAAAGTATTCACAATCATAGTGCTTGGGCATATCAAACAGAAGGAAGTTTGTAAAATTATTTTTTTGGTTTGATTACAAAAAGTTAGACGTAAGTATAATAAAGCCTTTAAAATCTAGTCTAAGCATTGCACTATAAGGTTAATTCAAATTTGGCATGCGGAAGCTTAAAAAGTCTCGTTTAATATCAATTATGACGAGAGTGTTTTTTGCTATTTTAATATGCTGCCTTTGCTCAGCGGGATTTGCTTTTGAGCTTAACGGAAGTGTGCAAAAACAGGAAGTATACAAAATGAATACGGTGTCGGATAAAGCGTCAGGTTATTCAGTTGCTGATGCGATTGTTTCAGTTCCCAATAAAGGTTATGTTACACATACTGATTCATCAGGAAAATTTTCGTTGCCTCCTAATCTTTCGCCTCCTTTTGTTTTGGCTGTAAAAAAGCAAGGTTATCAGCCTTTTTCGCTTACGGTAAATGAGTATGGAGAAACTCCTTTTAATCTTTCTATTTCAAAATCTTCGGCAAATAAGCTTGCGGTTGAATCTGATACTTTTCATTTGGGAGACAATTCTTATTCGGAGAGTTCTGCCAATGCGGGGGATTTTCGTGTAAAAAGTTCAGGAGTTTTTTATCAAAAATCTGTTTTTATCAAAAACCTTGCCCCTGATGAAAAAGTTGTTATTGCAATAGGCTCTTTAATAGGAGTTGATACCAAAGAAGCTAAAAGACTTCATCAAACTAACGTCATAGATGCTTACAGCTCGCCTGTAAGGATATTTTTAAACGGAAAAGAAATAGGGAATCTTAAAATAAACGGTGATAATCAAAAAATTTCTGTCCCAAAAACTTTTATTCGTCAAAATGCAAATAATATTATAAAAATTGTAGCGGGAATAAATCAGACACAGAGTGATTATACAGATTATGATGATTTTGAGTTTACGAATTTGTTCCTTGAATACAGATAATGTTATACTTGAAATAAGTTTAGTCTTAAATCGGGAGCGAAAGTTTGCGAACAATTATAGTCGGATATGGAGAAATGGCTGCCTCGCTGCTTTTGGGCTGTATAGAATCAGGTCATGAAGTTGTAGGTATTATGCGTCATGACAGAATAAAAATGCATCCTGTTAAAAGATTTTTTAAAGATATTTTTAATCCTGAAGAATTTTATACTTTAAGTCGAAGATATGGAATTAAAGAAATAAAAGCTAAAAGTGTAAATAGTGACAAATTTTTTCAAGAAGCTCTTAAACTCCAGCCCGATATAATTTTGGTCGGTTCCTGGAGCGAAAAAATTGAAAAAAGGATTTTTAATATGCCCAGTATGGCATGTATAAATGTTCATCCTTCACTTTTGCCCAAGTACCGTGGTCCTAATCCGTATATAGAAACTATACGGCATGGTGAAAAACAAACAGGAGTATCTTTTCATCTTGTAATTGAAAAATTTGACCGTGGAGGTATTTTGATGCAAAAACCCGTAGATATAAGTTATCACGATACAGGTGGGTCTTTGCGTGCAAAATGTGTTTTCACTGCTCGCAAAATGCTTCCTGAAGTTTTTGCGGGATTATCACAGGGTACGACGGTTTTATTGTCACAAAAAGAAGCTATTGCCACCTATTTTCCTCAAATTCAGCTTGAAGATGCTATTATCAACTGGAATGAAGAAGCAGAAATTATTTATAATCAAATAAGGGCATTAAATCCTTGGCAGCATTGTTTTTTTGTTCATAAAAAACAGTTTTTGAGAGTTAATTCGGCAAAAATTGTTGAAATAGAAAGAGATCTTGTACCAGGTGTAGTTGTTGAATCAAAATGGGATAATTTGCTTGTTTCAACAGGACAAACCGGTAAAGGGATTTTGTTGGAAAAACCGGAATTATTTGGATTTTCAAGGTTTTTATTCGGTAAATTTTATATAAAAAATAAAATCAAAGTCGGTGATATTTTAGGGAAGTTTTAGTTATGTTTATTAATTTTCGTTTATCAGGATGTCTTATCTCATTAGTTTTGTTATTTTTTGTTTATTTATTGCTTAAAGTGGCGAGCGTTTTATTTTTTCCTGTAATTTTACTATTTTCTGGCGGGAAATTATGGGAATATTTCAAAAATAAATCACAAAAACCAAAAGAATTTGAGCCTAAAAAAGGTGTAAGCTATAAAGTTTGTTCTTTTTGCGGGATGAAAGCGGATTCGACAGCAATCAGATGTCCTCGTTGTAAAAAGACTTTTTAAATTTACCTTACAGATATTCTATTTCCACGAAGATGTTCTTTAAGTTCAGGAACAGGTAAAAGCCCCCAGTGAAAAATCGATGCCGCAAGCGCAGCGTCTGCCGATGCTTTTTCAAAGACATCAACAAAGTGTTGTGAATCTGCTCCTGCACCGCCTGAAGCTATAACAGGGATGCTTACATTTTCAGATACAAGACGTGTCATATCAAGGTCAAAACCTGCTTGTGTTCCGTCAGCGTCCATTGAGGTCAAAAGAATTTCACCCGCTCCGAGTGATTCAACTTTTTTTGACCAGTCAAGGAGTTTTAGTCCTGTGTTTTTTTGTCCAGCATTTATAAAGACATAAAATTCCCCGTCAACACGTTTGGCATCAATAGCAACAACAATACACTGTGAGCCAAATTCTTGAGACGCTTTTTCAATTAAATCAGGGGTTTTTACGGCGGCAGAATTTATACCGACTTTATCAGCTCCAGCGCGTAAAAGTATGCGAATATCATCGACGGTGTTTGGGCCCCCGCCGGGGGGGTAGG
>JAEWLZ010000128.1 GCA_023457295.1 Cyanobacteria bacterium OH_PDB_112 | reverse complement strand
CTTCCTTGCCTTGATTTAACACTTGCCACTTCGCTCTAATTTCTTCTATATCTGATAAAAATATTTTATTTAATTTATCAGACATTGTATTTCTTGCCATAACCAAATCATCCAATTCAATTTCCTTATCTGTTATTTCTTTCAATTTTCTGTCCGCTTTCTTAATTTGTGTTTCATACAAGTTTACCTTATCCAGCAAAGTGCTAATATCACCTTCAATACCCTTTTCCTTAAATAGTTTTTGAATTTCACTATTTTCTTGCTGTAACTTATGGTTAGCTTTTATTTTTATATCTATTATGTTCTGAAGTTCAACATCCTGTAATTTCAAATCAATATCGCCTATTATGGGCAAATCATTTCCCCGCTCGTTGATTTTATCAATTAAAGGTTTAATCCTTGCTAAAAAATCATTCATTTCATTTTTAATTTGTACTGCATGTCTAACAATTTCTTCATTATTCTCTATTAACGATATGTTTTTTCTGTATTTTTCTATTTCGCTTTTGTTTTTTTCCGTCGTGAGTACATTCATCAGATCTTCATTCTTCTTTTTTAACGTTTCATTAAAGTGTTTGGTATTAATTAAATCTCTATTTGAATCTTCGATAACGAACCATCTTTTTATTTCATAAATTTTATCAATCAGACTTTCAATCTCTTGTTCAAAAATCTCATCTTCTTCAGAATCATAAATTCCAAGCATTTTCTTAATTTCATCATGTAATTTGTTCTCATCTTCTGTCACACTCTTCAATCTACCTTGATAAACATGCAAATAATCTAAGTTATTTTCTTTTGAAATTTCATATGAAATAACACTGTCATCTTCTTTTACATATTCAACTTTAAAGTCTGTATTTATAATATTAATCCGATTTGCCCTAGAGTTCTCAGGGGTTGAATTAAAAGTTTTTGCAAATGTATCCAACAAAAGACTTTTTCCAGTCCCTCTTCCTCCAATTATCGCTACCATTTCAGAATTTAAATCAATTGAATCCATTTCAAACCCAACATTTTTATTTTCAAATATTTTCGTTTTATCAATTATAATTTTAGAAAAAAACACTTTTTTAAAATCATAAGATGGATCTTTTTCTTGTATTTTGACACGTTCTTCCGGTTCATAAATGACTTGTTTTAACCCATCGAAATTTGGATCTGCTTTAATCCATGTATTTTCTTTAAATTCCAAGTTCCTAATATCATGATTGTCCGAACAAATTATCATAGGTAATATTACTTGGATTTGTGGAAATACAACTGTTTTATAGTTGTCTTGATCATCTTTTTTCCCAACTTCAAAAATGTCAACGCATTCTGCGATATCTTTTTTTTGTTGCATTTTAAATTTTAAAGTATTTTTTATTTCTTCTATCCCATTACCTTTACTTCCTGCATGTAATGTAATTATTCCACCCAATTCTCGAATAATTTCACATGTTTTCTCAAGATCACAATATATATTTTCTGCCCCCTTTGTTGAAATATCAGAGTTAGTTAAATTTAATCTTCCGCTTATTTTTGTCCAAATATCATCCAGTTGATTTTTATCTATATAATCAGGAAAAATACCTATAATATGTATTGATTTTGATCCTCCTTTTTCTGTTTTCAGTTCAATACCGGGGAAAATACTAACTTTATCTCCCACCAATGCTTTAATTTTAAAAATTCTATCACTATCTATAATTAAATGATCTGTTATCGCGACAGCGCTTATTTCCTCATAAATTAATATTCCAGCAATTTCTTCATTTGATGCAGATTTATATTTATAATCAAACGATGATGGTGTATGAAAATGCAAATCCCATCTTCTCCATTCAGAACCTTTCGAAAAACTCCCCATTTATACCCTCCAAAATGTAAGACGTTAAAAAAGAGTAAACAGTGCCAGATCTTTAAAGTATAGAGTAAGACTATTTTTATTTATAACTATACAATCTTTTTCTTTATTTGATTCATCTAAAAATATCGTTTGACTTCTTTATTACCATCCTAGTAAAAATACCAATACCTTCTACTTTCAAGATCTGGCACTATTTTTTCTTTAGTTATAAAAATTGAAATTATTTTTCGATTATTGCCTTTTCCTTATCATTAATCCCATACATTCTATATACAGTATCATCAATTTCACTCAGCGTTGAGGTGATTTGATTCTCACAATTAGCATAATTTGTACCTGCCAAGCTAATTTGTTTCTTTTTTAAGTTCATCACAACTTCTACTAGCTCAGATAGCCTCTTAACATCCGATGATTTTTCTTGAATAATTTTTACGATAGGTAGAACCTCTACATGATTTTTTTTCACTTCTGCTAACGCCTCACCTTTTTCCGGATTAATAAACGTATAACAAAAATCCATGAGTTTTGAATTCATAATAGCTAAAACAACATTCAAATTTAATAATTTATCTTTTGCAATTATTATATGTAGATTATTTCTTAGTATATACTTATCATCCACCATCGTTGCAATCAGAGAATCCCCTGTTTGACGAACGGCTATTTTTTCCTTCATCTTAAATATCTCAATATCGCGAGGAGCAGCAAGCCAAGGTCCATACTTTATCCAGTAATTATTTTCCCATAAATTAACATACTTATTAATCAAACTACCTCTAAGAAGAGGCGTCCAAACGCCCTTTAAAGGTTTTTCACCTTCAAAAACATATGGTTTTGTTTTTACTATTTCAGCAGTTTGAGGCGGTTTACCTTTCCCTTTTTCAAACGGCTTTACCCCATTGTACACATCACAAAATTCAGATAAGGGTTTTGAATTAAGTTTTATTTTTTCAAAAACCTGCATTTTTTCCTTTGAAGATATAATGTTTATGCAATTACCGTCTTTAGGTATATTAACTCCCTGCAATTTATTGAAAGGAATTACAATACCATCTTTTAATGTTTCAATTGAGACCTCATCATCTTCCTTAATTCCATTTTTAATTTTTTTAAATACAAGTACATGTGTATCAACTACTGCACTAAACACCTTTTCAGATAAAAAGAGTATTTTTATCCATTTATAATGATTAGTTAAGTGAATACGTATTTTCTTTAAATTAATTGATTGTAACCATGTATTCGATACTATAATACCTAAATCCATCCCTTCCTTAATTAATTCTTGATACCTTTCTAAAAACAACAAATATAAATCTTTTTGATAATCTTGTGAAGAATACATTGCAGAAAAGTATTCTTGCATATTCATTGGAATCATATACCCATACGGGGGGTTGCCGATGACGCAGTCGAATCCGCCTTCTTCCATAACTTCTTTATACTGTTCTTCCCAATTAAAAGGTTTTATCTTGTAATAATCATTCCCAAAGTACCTTGTAAGCAATAGCGGGTCGCCGGAGATGAGGGAGTTGCCGCATTTTATGTTCTGATTAAGCATGGGCAATACACCCTGGCCGCCGATAGGCACAAATTCCCCTTCAAGCATCTTTAAAACAAGCGAAAGTTTGGTAACTTCCACTGCCTGCTCGTCTAAATCCACTCCAAATATATGCCTTTTTAATATCTCTGCTTTTTCCGCTATATTCAGCACATCGCCCTGTTGTTTTCCCTGTTCAAAAAGCTTATCCTGGCTTTGTTTATCCGATTTTTCCGCGGACTCTTTTTTCTTTAAATCACTGTACCAGTTAAGCATTTCTTCGTACGCGCGGATAAGAAAGCTGCCGGAACCGCAGGCAGGGTCAAGTATCCTTAACTTCTTAATGTCTTTTTCCTTTAATTCCGCAAGCTTTTTGCCTACCGTGTTTTTAACTATGTAATCCACAATGTATTCAGGCGTGTAATAGACACCGCCTGCTTTTCTTACATCCGGCTTTTCTTCGTATTTTACCTGCTTATCCGTTACCCTTATTGTGTACCCTAAAAACTGCTCGTAAATATTGCCAAGCACTTCTAACGGTATGGCGTCAAACTGATATGGGTTATAGGTGTCTTCTATTATCGCGTTAAGCGTCTTAAACTCTATTTTAAGGTCTTTTTCCCAGTCCTGCGGGCGGAAAAGTTCGCTGTTAAATGTGCGGTTATAAAAGGCAAATTCTTTGTCCAATATTACCTGCATTGTCCTTGTTCCAAGGCTGTCGCTTCTGTCTTCAAACAGCGCCCTTAAAGAATGCCCTGCTACAAGCCCCCTGTCTTCACACGAGCGCATAAAGACTATGCGGTCTAAAAGCTTCTGATTAATTTCTTTTAAGTAGTCCGCGTCACGTTCCAAATCGCCGGAGTGGAATAAATCCGGGTTGTTTTTATAAATGTCTTTGGCAAGGTGTTCACGCCAGACTTTAAGGTCATTTAAGACAGCTTTATCTACAGGAACCCTGTCTTTTGGTTTGGTGGAAAGAAGTTTGTTTAAATCCCCGTTTATTACCGATTCTTTGGAAAGCATCCAAAGGTCGTCAAATTTATCAACATACTGTTTCCAGTTAAGGTCAAGCTTTATACCTTTTCTTATATTTCTTATATCCGGCTTTACTGTGACGTCAAATAACTTAAACCCTTCAAAATCTGTTAAAACCACAAAGGGCACGTCTTTCCTGCTGTACCCATACCCTATTGCCTGATTAATAAACCTTTTATCTTCAAGGTTTACGCTTACCTGCTTTGCCTCTACAAAAAATTCCACCCTACCGTTGTAACGCACGGAATAATCCACACGCTTGCGGGAAATGGCGTCTTCAAGGCAGACTTCATTATGATTGTTTGTATCCCACCCAAGAAGCCGTAAAAGGGGTTCGATGAAGGTGCTTTTGGTGTTTGCCTCGTTAAGTTCCATGGCTTCGCCGGATTTCATCTCTTTTTCAAATAAATCCACAAGCTTTTGCAGCTCTTGTTTTGCCTGTTCTTTTGTCAGGTTCATGTAGGCTTTGCGCCCTCCCGTTGCTATTTGGTAATTACGGTTATTATAAACCCTGCCGCGTTTCGCGTCAATTTAAACCATTAAGAAAATATGTAAAAATATAAATGAAAGGCTGGTTTTTCAACTATAAAATTTGACAAATATGATTATTAGTTATATAATTTTTAGGTGGTTTTTCAACAGGAGGTTCCGTTATGAACAAATTGGATTTAACAAAGTTAGTTAATACAATTATATATTTTTGTGATAATACAAACTCTAACACCTTATCAAAAACAAAAATATTAAAACTTCTATTTCTATCGGACTTTAAGCATATTGAAAAGTATGGCAGACCAATTACATTTGACGAATATTATCATTTGCCCATGGGACCCGTTCCCACACTTACTAAAAACTTTCTTGATAATATGACAGGCACAAAAGATATTGATCTTGGCCGCGAAATAGAATTATTTGTAAACGCATTTAAACTTGAACCAAAACATGCTTTTGATTACGAATATACTGTAATAAAAAAGAAAGATTCTGTTAAATTTAACCAATCAAAATTTAGCCGGTCAGAAATTGATATTTTAAAAAGTATTTGTAAAAAATATTATAATACAACCGCCAGAAAACTGATAGAAATTACACATCGCCACAAAGGATTCAAATCAACATGCGAAAACGAAAAAATCGATTATAGGTTTGGCATTAAAGACATAAATGATTTAAATTATTATAACTACTGGAAAAAAGAGAATGATTCATTTGACATTTTTCTAAAAGACTTAAAAAGAAAAAAAGATAAAAAAAATGTACCGTGTGAAAATCAATTCAACGCCGATTTGGCCTCTATTAAAATCTAAATAAATGCCATCTTCAAAACCAAATCTTTCAACCATTTACAAAAAAGGGTTAGTTTTGTTAATTAAAGACTTTCCTTTTCTTGATCATACAACTCAGAAAAATAAATATGTAGTAGTATTAAACAAAGACAACTCAAGCGAACCTGTCATTTATATCCTTCCGACTTCAAAAACCGAAAAGTATAAAGAACTTCGAAAAAAACATCATTATTTTATTATAAAAGCTAACGAAAGCAAATGTTTCCCAATTGATACCGTCTTGGATTTTAATCAGGTGAAATCTATGACCTTCGAAGATTTAGAAAATCTTTATAACACAAATAAAACTTCTGTCATCGGATACCTTGAAAAAAATATCATTTTAAAAATCGATACTTATATTGATAAATGCAAAACTCTGTCCGATGAATTCAAAAGAATAATAACCGAAAAATAAACTTAAAAACCCTTTGCAAATAGGCCTTGCGTCAAACCTTACAAATAGTTTTTATATTAATAACCAAAATTAACACCGAATAACAAGTCAAGATTCTTACCAAAAACTCTCAAATCTCTCTTCCAAATTAATATAAATCTTCCCGCCTACAAATTAATATTTTTCCAGCCAATTGATCAGCTGTGTGTCATACGGATTTAGTTCTATTGATTTTGTATATGCTTTTTTTGCTTCTGCTTTGTTTTCCAGATAAAAGTTACAATTCCCGATTCTTTTATACACATCCGCCATTTCCTGAATTAAAGCCGCCTGCTCAAAATATACCAGTGCGATTTTATACCGTTTGCGTTCAAACTCTATATCGCCTTTTTTCATAAATTCCGTGTATTCACTGTTATCAGAAGGCAGCTCCGGTAATTTTTGTGATTCAGAGATGTTTTCTGTGCCGATAGATGCCGTATCATCAACTGTCAGATTATCAACAGCCCCATCAACTTCTTTTATTTTTGTCCCTCCAAAAGAAAATGATATTCCGCCGTTTATGTACAAGCCCGAATAATCAACAGGCTGAACCATAAGGGAGCCGTCTTGAGGGTAATAATAACCGGTTCCCCGGAATATTCCCTCTAAATCACCTTTTGAATACCTGTACCCCGCTTTAAAATTTAATCCAAAGTTATCATTAAACCAGTAATCTGTGCCCGCTTCAAAACAGGTTCCAAAAAATAAACCAAACGGCGTAACAGACAGCGTTCCCATTTCATCGCCTGTTGCTGTATATGCATTGCCTTCCACCTGATTTGCAATTGAATACATAATACCAGCATCAAATCCAAGAAAGAAATTCACCTGTTCATTTTTCCATTTGTCCTGAAAATACTTTCTAAACCCAAGGCCAAAATAATCAGCGCTTAAATTACTTTTCATAGTCAGTAATTCATTGGTGCTGTTAGGCCAAAACACTTTACTGTCATTATCCAGAACAATAATGTAATCATTTTTCACATAAAACGCCCATAAACCGGACGGGCTGTCAAATATATAAGCCCCGGCAATGCTTACCAAGCCGCCGGAAGTAATCAGCCTAAAATCCGAAGATGCATTTAAAGATTCAAAACTTTCGTTTTGTTCCTGAGCGTCTTTGTTGTATTCGGTCATCGCAAGCAGATTAATTCCGCCGTTAATTTCACCAATGCTTTTAATAACTTCTCCAAAAGACATATTTGATAAAAGCAATATTACCATTAATAGAAAGATTTTTTTCACTTCACCCTCCCGGTCAGCTTTGCTGTTTATTTTACTTTCATTACCATATAACGCCCGCTGTTATTCTTTACAAGAAAATGTGACTTTTCGCAGAAACTGCATTTAACTTCTTTTATATCTTCCTCTGTTTCAATTACCCATGTTGTCTGCCCGCAGGAACACACAAACAGGCTGTGATATTTGTCATCTTCCCACACCCTCCCAAAAATCCTTGCTTTTTCCTTCATTTTCTCCTCCCGTATTGCCCCCGCGCCATTAGCACATTACGAAAATGAAAAGGACTATATTTAATATATTATTTTGTAGTTATTTTGTCAAGTTAATATTTTAATTAACTGCGTTAAAGCACAAATAGAGGTTTGGATGGTTGGAGGCTTAGAGGCTTGGCAAAGGCAATTACAAAAATCAAGTGTAAGGCGTAATGTATTACGCCTCTGCGTTATACGGATTAGAACAAGAGCCGCGCCTGCCAAGTCCGGATCAAATACCCGGACAGCGTGAATGCCATGGCAACGCACGCATTCAAAGCGCTGCCCCTGCAAAAAAAAATCTAAAACGCGCCGACCGAAGGCCAGCGTCAGTTATGGCGTGCAATCAGGATCTTCCATATCTATTAATCCATCGCAGTCGTCATCAATACCGTTTTCGCACATTTCCGTTTGAGGCATCAACGGTTCAGCAGTACAAACCACCCCGCCGCCGCCGGGGTCGCACACAACAATGCCTGATCGTCTGCACGCACCCAGCCCTTCAAAACACTCCTGTCCCACGGGATAACCTTCATCAACAAGTCCGTCGCAGTCGTCGTCAAGTCCGTTGCAGATCTCTGTTTGCTGTGGTAATGGTTCAGCATTACAAATCACCCCGTTGCTGCCGTCGCATATAAAAACTCCGGCGTTTCTGCATGAACCCAACCCTGCAAAGCAAGTCTGGCCCTGTTCAGGAAAATCTTCGTCAGTAAACCCATCGCAGTCGTCGTCAATACCGTTACACTGCTCCGGGCTGCAGATTCTTGTGGTTGTGCAGGTTGCTGTCACTGTACATGTAGGTGTTGAGGAATTTATGGGCGTAGCAGTGCATGTGACCGTGGCAGTATAATCGCATGTATGCGTGGACGTGGCAATAACCACGACAGTAACTTCCACAGCTGTGGGGCAGGTATTACACGGTTTCTGGCAGGAAACTGTCAGAAACAGTATCATATATAATAAAACAAAAACAGTTAATGTTCTTTTCATTTAATTCCTCCATTTTATAAAAGCCTGATGTCTGCCCTGACATATAACTTTAAAGTTTTTCAAGTCTATAACAACACCGGGCATTAAGCAAGCGGAAAATACCATAGATGAAAACTGCAATAATCCGAGGGACGGATGCACGGAGGGACGGTAAAAACACCTCCAGATCAAAAACCGCGGGCTGAAGACCCGCGTCTACCAGTTCCTGAACTAATTCAAATACAAATCACCCATTACTTTATCCCAAATACCGCTTTTACCTTCATATTATTCCCTTTTGGCAGGATGACATAATCATCTTCAAATTTTTCCCACGCTTTACCGTCAATTTCCACGCTTTTTATCTTCACCTCTTTTGCTTCAAGTATATTCACATAATGCTTTTGTCCTTCTGTTTGGGAACTTAAATTAAAATACAGTTCCGCGTCTTTTTTATGGACATACAGGCTAAGATACAGGTAATTAAACAGGGCCTGTTCCATTGTGTGATAAGCGGATTTGTACATTGTCCCCTTTACACGCGACGACGGAGTGCCGTCCGCCAGAAGGGTTTCATAACACTCCCCG
>JAEWLZ010000127.1 GCA_023457295.1 Cyanobacteria bacterium OH_PDB_112 | reverse complement strand
CTTCTACTGTTAATAATATTGTTGCTCCATATGACTTGGTAAGCAAAATGAGAGGTTCTTTCATTGTCGCAGGAGCTTTATTAAGCCGTTTTGGCGAAGCAAAAGTTGCACTACCCGGCGGCTGCGCAATCGGCGAAAGACGTGTAGATTATCACATAAAAGGTTTTGAAGCTCTCGGAGCGGAAACCACTATAGAAAACGGATATGTTTGGGTCAAAGCAAAAAATCTTCAAGGAACAAGTATTTGCTTGGATAAGCCAAGTGTCGGAGCAACCGAAAATCTTATGTTGGCATCTGTTTTGGCAGAAGGTTCCACAATAATAAAAAATGTGGCGCAAGAACCTGAAATAGTTGACCTTGCTAATTTCCTCAATCTTATGGGGGCTGATATTTCAGGAGCTGGCACTTCCGAAATAATCATCAACGGCGTTTCAAAAAAATCACTTCGTTCCGTTGTATACACCACCATGCCCGATAGAATCGAAGCTGGCACATACATGACAGCTATTGTTGCTACAAGAGGTCGCGCAATAATTCGTAACATTTTCCCTAATCATCTTACTTTTGTAACAAATAAGCTAATAGAAATGGGGGCAAATATTTCACTTCTTGAACCCTTCACAATGGAAGTAAGCATGAACAGAAGACCCGGTGCTGCAAATATTGTTACACAACCTTACCCGGGATTCCCGACTGATATGCAATCGCAATTTTTGGCAGCACTTGCAACCGCTCAGGGAGTAAGCGTTATAACAGAAAATCTCTACGAAAACAGATTTATGCAGCTCGGAGAACTTCGCAGAATGGGAGCAGATGTTCGCCAAGAAGGAAAAAGTGCTATAATTAATGGTGTAGATAATCTTAACGGTGCAAATCTTAAAGCAAGCGATTTAAGAGCAGGAGGTTCTCTTGTTGTGGCAGCTCTTTCGGCACAAGGTCAATCAATAATCGAAAATGTTTACCATATTGACAGAGGATATGAAAAAATAGTAAATAAATTCTCAGGGCTTGATGCCGATATAAAAAGAACAGATGTAACTAAAATTACGGAATTAACAAGAGCTAACATACAATAGGATAGATTAATGGAAGAAAAACAATACAAACGCTGGTATGATTATGACCCGAAATTATCCGAAGTAATCGAACTTTTACGTTATTATCAAGACGATTTGCGCTCTCAGGCAGAAGTTTTTCTAGAAAAAATTGAAATCGCCGTAGGCAAAGAAACTTTGGATAAATTTTATGAAATGGTAAAACCAATTCAGGGAAAACGCTGGTATGACAAAGACCCTGTTATTTCAAAAACCATTGAACTTTTAAGAATCGTTCCTCCCGAAACTCAAAAAATCGCTGCGGAAAATTTTATTAAAGCACTGGAAGAACTCGGACTGGACAGAAACGTAATAAAAGGAAACTAAACCTTGAGCACACAACAAGAAACATCAACAGAGAATTTTCTGGCGAAAAATCTCGAATATATTGCGAAATATAATAAACCTTTGGCGGAAAAAATAGCTTCACATGAAATCACAAGCACATCTTATCGTTTGGATTTGACAAAATGTGAAGATTTAAATCTTTATATAGACGGATATCCTGTACATGACGAAATTGATGCAATAGGACAAGCTCAAGAAATATTCAAAAAATCCTATAAAGAAGGTCATTTAAACATCGTTTACGGATTGGGATTAGGTTATCTTTTCAGCAGATTTGTAAAAGAAGTTAATGAGAAAGTTATAGTTTATGAACCTAATATTGATATTCTCAGAATAACTTTAGGTATATTTGATTTCTCTGAAGCTTTTTCAAGTCAAAAAGTAAAAGTCGTACATGACAAATTTAACATAAAACCTGCTATTGAAAGCATGAGCGTAAAAGGTGATAAAATTACTCTTTATTTCTTGCCTTACCATGCTCATTTTCACAAACCTGAAATAGATGAATTTGTACAAGATTTGTCATTGATAAACAGTCTTATAGAAGTTGGATTTAAAGAACTTGCCAACAAGTCAAAAGGATGGGCTATATCGACGGCAAAAAACCTTATAAAAATTACTAAAGGCGAAGAACTTGAAGCGATAAGAGATAAATTTAAAGACAAGCCTGCGGTTGTTGTATCAGCGGGTCCTTCTTTGCATAAAAGTATAGAAGCCATAAAAAAATATCGAGATAAAATCGTTGTAATTTCAGTAGGTATCGCTCTTAAAGCACTTCTTAAAAATGGTATAAAACCCGATTTCACAGCAATTATTGAAACAGGAAACTGCTTACTTAACGTAGAAGGTGCAGATATTTCAGGAATAAATTTTGTTTTTCCTCCCGAAGTAAATTCAAGAATTTATGAATACAACTATGACAGAACTTTCAATTATTATACAGAGAACCTGTTCACATCTGACTGGGTAATGGATTATACAAAAATTGATTGCAGCAAATACATGAACAGGGGAACGGTTTCTATCACGGCACTTTGGACTGCTAATATTTTGGGGTGTAATCCTATAATTTTAACAGGACAAGATTTGGCATATTCTGAAGGTAAATGTTATGCGGGAGACGCATTCTTTGGTCTTACCTGCACAATAAATCAAGAAACTGGAGAATTTGAATTCCAAACTCCTGACTTTGAAAATCAAAAAAAAGAAGTTATTGAAAAATATTACGGAACAAACGATCCCGATGAAATGCAAAAAATTCTTGAAGGATTTATAGCACAGAAAAAAACAGAATTGGCAAAAGTTAAAGGACAAAACGGAGAACTTCTACCGACTTCTGCGGGTTATGCTTTGTTCGTAAAACACTTCGAAGAACTTATTCCTGATTTATATGGTAAAAAACTTTTTAACTGTTCAACAGGCGGGGCTCAAATTGACGGATACGAAAACGCAATCATGGAAGATATTTTAAAAGAATATGCGACAACAACTGTTAATGTTGAAAAAATAATACAAAAATCCATAAAAGAATATGAAAAACCCGCTGATTTAAATCACAAAACCACCTTTATCAATGAAAATATTAAAATGCTGACAGAATATAAACATGCTATGGAAAAAGGTTCTGATTATATGAAAAAATTTAATCAGCAACTAAAACGGGCTCGTATTTTGAGAAATGACGTAAAAAATATTTGCTTCAAAGCTTTAGATACTTATGCTATTGCCCTAAAAACTATTTATACAAATAACAGGCTTATAATGTCTTTATCCTACCAAGGTTATTTAATAGTGGAAGAAGCTATAAATAATTTCAATAAAACAAGACAAGATGAAGATTTCTTAAAAATATCTGAAGGTTTAACTTTTTTCTTTTCTGATTCATTAAAAGCTGCTGATGAAACTATAAAAATTTTAAAACAAACTAAAGAGGACGTAAATGAAAGCCCTTCTTCAAAGAGTTAAAAAAGCCAGTGTAACAATCGAAGGTAAAATTTATTCTGAAATTAAACAAGGCATTTTGATTTTTTTGGGAATCGAAAAAAATGACTCTGACTCTCAAGCAGAGTTTCTCGCTTCTAAAATTTCCAATTTGCGCATTTTTGATGACCAAGACGGAAAAATGAATTTATCTATAAAAGATATTTCGGGTGAAATCCTTATAGTATCACAGTTTACACTTGCTTCTGACTGCAAAAAAGGTACAAGGCCGAGTTTTGATAATGCAAAATCTCCTAAAGAAGCAAATGCTATTTATGAAAAATTTATTTCTTTTGTAAAGCAAAATAATATTTCTGTAAAAACCGGCGTATTTGGCGCTATGATGGACATAGAGCTAATTAACGATGGTCCTGTAACATTTATTTTGACAAAAGAATAATAAATTGTTGTAACAAGTTATTATTGTATGATATTATATATATTAAGTTCTAGGAATAAGGTAAGCTTACGGCTTGGGTATAATAGAAAAATATAAGCGAGGGGTCCAAAGAGGATGTATCAGAATAAGTGTACTAAGTGCGGTAAAGAATTTGAAACAAGAAACCCTAAAAGAGTAATTTGTCCGGATTGTTTGTATCCAGAGAGAGGTCAGGAAGGTTCCGAACAAGGTCAACCTGAAAGACAAGATTCAGGCAGTTTTGGCGGTGGGTATAACCGTGAAGGTAGCAGTTATGGAAACCGCGAAGGCGGCGGCGGATTCAACCGTGGCGGCGGTAGCAGTTATGGAAACCGCGAAGGCGGCGGATTCAACCGTGGCGGCGGTAGCAGTTAC
>JAEWLZ010000126.1 GCA_023457295.1 Cyanobacteria bacterium OH_PDB_112 | reverse complement strand
GAAAGACCTTCTTTTGAGCCTATCAAAGAAAAAATTTCTGTTTTAGGATCTAAATCCACACCAAAGCGTTTTTTCATTCGCTCTGCAACCGCCTCCAAGAAAAACATTTCTCCTTTTGGCGAAGAATAAGAATGGATGCCTTTTTCATCAAGAGCGTTTTTTAATGCTTCAATTACAAACTCTGGCGGAGCTTGAACAGGTGCTCCCATACTTAAAGAAATAGGTGCTCTTCCCTTTGCAGTAAGCTCAGGACGAAGCCTTTGGGTTTCTTGTCCAATTTGAAACATAATATAAGTTTCAAGACTATTTACATATTCCGAACACAATTCTTTAGCATCTAAAACACTCATCATTTTTCTCCAATTTAAAATAGCTTCTGCTTCCAATTATATAATAAATATTATTTTTAGAGGATAGGGTTACAAAAAACAAAAATAAATATTGCTATTTAAGGAAATTGGAATTAAACTAAATATGTCAATTTCAATTAGAGGATTTCAAGTGAAAAAACTTACTTTTTTATTGTTATTTTTGTTTTTTATTTTAGCAACTCCTGCTTATGCAAGACAACGTATGGTAAGCGGGGTTATAGAAAATGATTTTCTTTTGGATTCAATGCTGCCAAACCCGGTTGTATACTTATACGGAACAGATAGTAACGGATATCCTTTATTATTGATGAATTTTAGCGCAACTATTCCATTTTATGGCATACAACCTTTAAGAAGATTTTATATATTTCGTAAAAAAGTATCTTCTTTAAGATTTTTGAGTTTGTATTTAAAACTTTATCCCACCGAAAATCCTTCTTGCAGGAAAAATTTTTACTACAAAATTGTAAAAATAAAATGCGATGAAGAATCTCAACCTATCACTTACAAAGATTCAAATGAATTTAAGGTTCATTTTGAACCTACTTATAAAGAAGTAAAACCCGGATATATCGAAGACACCTATAAAACTCAAAGTGATTATATCTCTAAACTGCCTATTATAGCTTATTCGGGAGTCGGTTCAGATACTATGAAAATAATGCTCAGAAGAGGCAAAAAATACCCTATTCCGGCAGGACATGTAAATGTTGCTATGGCTGTTGTTGCGGTACCGTCTTATTCTCCGCCTGTTACATACAACACAATTCGATGCAATGATTATGTTCAAGATTTTTTGGATGCAAAAGACTCAGATAATAACCCTCATACTAAAATACGAACAATTTCTTTCGGAAAAATTTATTCCGACAATAAAATTAAAGGATATTATGAAATAAATCCAAAGAATAATCCGCACAAAATGATTTTAGATTCAGCTGTAATCCCCGGCAGTTGCCATGATCAAATATTAGATGATGACAGATATATGGATAACGATTTCCTTAAAGCTCCTTCAGGATGCCCTCCTGCTAAAGAATGTTGTCCGTCTTCCGTTACTATTAATAATAATGCGCCCTCATCTTCAAGCAAAAAATAACATTTGTAAAAAGTTTTTAATACTTTTATATATTTATAGCAAAAAAAATCTTGAGGTAATTTAAATACAATATGCAGTCAAAAGCAAGATTTATTCATGGAAATTTTTAAAAACTATAATAATTACAAAATTTATGAAGATGATTACGATGAGTGGAAAACCAAGCGTAATCTTTATGAAGCAAAGAAAAAAGAATATTTAAAAAATAACCCCGCAAGCCAAGAAGAAAAACAAGAGGCCTTGAAACGAGGAAAAGTTTTGCTTAGAGCTATGGATGTTATGGATGAATATTCTCAATCACGAGCAGAAGATGCCGAAATTTTGACTGAAGAAATTTCAAATCAGGTTATGAGTACTGTAATGCAGCTAGGTATGGTTGCAGGCACTATTCTTATGCTTTTATTAAGAAAAAACAACCCAAAGCCCAAAATTAAAAAACCAAAAGATGAACCGATAAATTACTTCTCCAAAGAGCTAATAATACCTTACGCCGTGGGTATAGGCGCATCAATAATAGCTTCGATACCAATTTTATCTTGGGCGGCACAAATTCAAATCGGTGCATCAAGACACGGAAGATTTGAAGCTATGAACAAAGACTTGAGTAATCCGAATGAATTTGCGATTTTAGATGAAAAACAAGAACAGCAGATCAGTGAAATAGCCAAAACAATCCCCGTCGATAAAAAAATGAAAAAAGAACTTAACAGACGTGATATGGATACAAATCCTTTCGGATTTATGGACTCCATTAAAGAATTGCTAATGAAAAATGATGATTATGAAAAACAGGAAGAAGAATTTGAAGATAAAATTGACGCAAACAGAATAAAAACAGGACAAAAAATTTCGGATAAAGATATTTTGATGGCGAAAAAAGACCAAAAACTTTTGCTTAATTTGGTGGAAAAAGTAGATATAGCTTCTCAAGACTATTCAGAGAACGTAGAATTTGCAACAAATACATTAAGCTTTGTTTCCACATTCGCACTTATGGGCGTAGGGTGGCTGGCAAGCAAAGCCCTAGAATCATTAAAAATGAAAAATGAAGTAGCAAAAAAACTCATTCCTTGGGGTGTCGTCCTCGGAACAGCTATTGGAATAAGTGCTTATTTAACCGGATTACAAAAACAGGCTTCCAGAGTGGGAAGATTCAAAGTAAAACAGGAAATGGAACAAGATATAAACAACTTTATATACGTTGATGATGAAAAAATCAATAAACAGCCAGATATAGGGGTCACAGAAAAATATAAGCCTAATATTTTTGAATTTTTATCACAAGCAATAAAAGATCACAAAGAATATAAGGAATATCTCAAAACAGAAGCCATCGAAGAGAAAAAACGTCAAAGAGCCCTGAATAAAATAACCTTAAGAGAAGATCAAATCACAGATGCTAAAGCCTTGCAATTCAAGACTTTCAAAACATTCAACAGAGTTGATGACAATTCTCAAAAATACTCAGAAAGCGTGGAAGCGGTAGGACAAATTGTTCAAAACCCTATTTCTATTATCGGAACTATTTCAGGTTTGGCAGTGGGCACTATAATTGCAGATAAAAAAGCCAAAACAATGCTGAAAAATAAAACAACTCCTTTTATTGCGGGTCTTAATTCTGCTATACCTATCATATTCGGAGTATTTATCGGAGCAATTCCTGCGGTTGTGACGGATTACTTTATAACAAAAGAGCAGAAAAAAGCTTCAAGAATAGCAGATATGCTTGCAATAAAAGAACTTGATGACTACCAAGAATTTATAGACTACGAAAATTTGAGCATAGAAAAAGAAACGGCTAAAACTTAAAATAAAGCCCCTTGTCCAATAAGAATTTTTTGAAGTTCTTTTATATTTATTGTTTGAACCGCATAATTTTTTTGAGCCGCAATAGATGCTGCAATACCTGCTGCTTGACCTGTTGCCATACAACATGGGATTTCTCGGAACATATCAAGCAATTTGTGTTCAACAGAAATACACCTGCCCGCAAAAATAACATTTTTAATTCCCTGCGAAATCAAGCACCCATATGGAATTTGAACAGAGCCGTCTTTATTCGTGCCGGTATAATCAGGAGCTTTTGCGATAGAGTCCGAAAAAGTTTTCACTGCATCTTCTTCGGTAAAATAATAAATTCCTTTTATTCTTCTTGAATCTCTTATTCCTATCTGTGAAGCTGTATCTATTAAGTATCCTTCTTCAAACCCCGAAATTGAGTTTTTAAAAGAGTCTATAATTTTTTGAATTTGGCTTCTTCCGATTATTTCGGCACGGGTCAAATCATCAGAATTGGTTATATCTATATTTTCAATATTTGAAATATTAAACCAGGCTTCATTTTTGTGCGTTGTGTGAATCCACCCTCCAATTTTTGTTGATATACCGATGTCGTGGAGAAGTTTTTGATAAAAAGAATGATTTTCTGCAACAAATTTTGCCGCCTTTTGTGTATCAATCCCCCCTACTCTAAAACCCAAAGTTACAGGAAGAGATTCTTGTTTTGATTTTTGTTCAAAAGGCATACCGCAATATTTTGCAATATCGGCATCACCTGTTGCATCAACAAAATTTTTTGCTTTTAATAACCTTTTTCCTGATTTTCCGTCGATAATTATACCTGAAACCTTATCTTCTTCTTTTATTACTCCAGAAATAAAATTGTGATAATAAGGCGTAACTTTATTTTCTTCAAGAAAACAGTCAAAAACATACTTCAAAGATTCAGGATCAAATAAGATGTGGTTGCCAACATTTTGAGCAGCATTTAATTTTTCTAGCCTGTTTATGGTATCTTCGCAAAAACCTTTTATTATTCGTTCTTTGCCATTTGTAAGTCCAACAATAAGTATTACCAAACCACCGGTAGCTTGTCCTCCAAGATAACCGTAACGTTCTACCAGCGCTGTTTTAGCATTTGCTTTTGCGGCAGAAACAGCTGCACTGACACCCGCAGGTCCTCCACCCAAAACAACTACATCATATTCTTCTTCTATCGGAAAAATTTTTTCTGATGAAATTATATATTCCATTTAAAAAGCCCTCTTATATGATTATTATAGTTTAAAAACCATAAAATACTCTTTTATAACTAGCCATAAAGATAATAAAAACATTAATATTCTAGTTTATATATAAATTTGTATAATTATTTATTTCAGGTTATTAAAATTTATGAGAAATTTTATAAAATATATTTTAGGAATTAAAAGGCATAGCAATAAAATCTTAATTATATCAATATGCATTTTAATAATCGTTTGTATATATATTTATAACAATACATATTATATTTTTGTAAGATTCAATGAACTCGGACCTGTTTCCAAAAATATGTCGGCTTACTATAACGGCTTTAAAGTAGGTAAAATCGTCCAAATAGATCCTGATGAAGATTACAAACATACTATTGTAAAAGTAAAACTTATTGCCAAAAACCTGAAATTACCACAAAATACGACAGTTCAAGTTAAAAGTTTCCCAAACGGAGAACTTTATTTGCAATTTATTTATCCTCAAAATTCATCTCTTAAATTACTTTGCAGAGGAGATATGATAGAGGGAATAACTCCTTATAGCTTGGAAGAATTTATGTTAGGACAAAATGTCTCCGGAGTAACAGATATGGTTTCTATACATGTTATAAAAGCTTTGGATGCTATGGGAGTAGCAAATATGGAAATGGAAAACTTTTTCAGAAACACTTCAAAAGTTATTGAGGGAAATAGAGAAAGTATAGACGCATCAATACATAATGTAGAAGATATGACAAAAAGCCTTGCAAAAACAGCAGAAAATCTAAATAATGCTTCTGCCAAAATAAATAAATCTCTAGATACTGATGTTTTAAAAAATTCTACTTTAAATATAAGGGATTCAACCTCAAATATAAAAGAGACAACCGAAAATATAAATAAAGCAACAAAAGATATTGACCAAACTATTAAAAAACTGGATTCTACAATGTCAGAGGTAAATTCTGCCGCAGCAAACATAAACCAAATTACGGGAGGACTAAAACAAACCCTTTCAAAAAAATTCGGAGGAATGAGAGTAATCTTAGGAACTCCGATAAAATCAGAATGTCCTTAATATACTCCCCATTTTTCTTTAATCATTCCAATAGTTCCATCATTTTCCATTTCTTTTATAATTTTGTTTAAATTATTTTCAAATGATTCCGTTTGGTTCGATTTTTGAAAAGCAATTCCATAAGGTTCTTTTGTCAGCTTTTTAGGTAAAATTATATAATTACTACTTTCCATTACAAGACCTTGCAGAAGTGCGTCATCAGTAGTTATTGCGTCAACAGGATTGTTTTTAAATGCATTTATAGCCTCTGCATTATCTACAAATCCCCAAATTAACACATTAGGCGCAAAATGCCTTATGTTTTCTTCCCCTGTTGTGCCGAGTATTATTACAACTCTCTTATTCATTAAATCATCTACGGATTCGATTTTACTACCTTTTTTAGCACATATTACTTGTCCGGCGATAAAGTAAGGTTCGGAAAATTTAACTACTTTTTTTCTTTTGCCGGTTATTGTCATTGTAGAAATAACTATATCAACATCTCCTGACATTGCCGCTTTTATTCTGTCTTGCGGCGTTACATTTTTAAAGACAACTTTATTTCTGTCTCCCAGCATTCTATAAGCGATTTCTCTTGCTAAATCAGGCTCAATTCCTTTTATCTGCCCATCTTTATCTTTAAAAGAAAAAGGCTTTGAATCAAAAGATGTACCTATAATCAGTTTATCTCTTTTTATAATAGCTTCATATAAACCCGGAGCATTATTTTTCTGAGCACAACCATGTAGTACAAAAATTATTAAAACTAATATTAAAAAAAACTTTTTTAACATAAAAACTCCTGCTGTTTATTTTTGCAGAATACAGGAAATTTTATATTTTTTCATTGGAAAAGAGGGGGATAATAAACATTATCAAAAGTTAAACGAAAATATTAAAATATAACCTAAAATTATACAACAGTTTTACTTTTGAAATCATTCATAGTTCCATATTTAGGAATTAATTCCTTTTCCGCCAAATAATTTATTAATTTAAACATTAAAAGATCATTATATCTTCTTGATGTTATTTGCAATCCAAAAGGAAGATTGCTCGGAGATGCAAATAAAGGAACGCTAACTGAAGGAAGATGCGTCAATGTCCAAATTAATCCTGTATCCGGCTTTTCAAAAATTCCCCTTTGTGGAGCATCACTAGCTGTTGATAAAGATATAATTACATCATAATCTTGCATAAATTCATCCATAGTATGGCATAAATTAGTTTGCTCATCTAACATTTTATGATATTGATTTATGCTGATACTTTTTCCTTTATTAATCATTTTATTCATAATAATAGAAATTTCATCTGAATATCTTGACTCTCCTTCAAAATAATATGATAGGGATTTATCATAAATAGTCTCATGTATTTCATGAGCTTTACTCATTTGTTTTGGTAGTTCTACTTCTTCTATAATAACATCTTCGGTATTTGATAATTCGTTGACAAATTTTAAAATACTTTCTTTTGCGTAATCTTCGGCAAATTCCCAAACATATGTTTTAACAAAAGCAATTTTCCAAGGTCTATTTGGTGATTTATTTTGTCTATTATAATCATTGAAATTTTTATATACAAAGGGATAATTTGGACCATGTACTCTTAAAACATCAAACATTAACTCTAAATCTTCTGCAAAAACACTGAAAAATCCAACCGTATCTAAAGTATCAGTGGTTTTCAACATACCTGTTCTTGGGATTGTCCCAAAAGAAGGTTTACATCCATAAATACCACAAAAACTTGCAGGTCGAGTTATAGACGCTGCTGTTTGCGTACCTAAAGCTGCCGGTACTAAATTCAAGGCAACAGCTACCGCAGACCCTGAAGAGGAGGTTCCCGGTGTTTTTGTTATATCATATGGATTTAAAGTTTTATTTAACTCATGCACTGCAAATTCTGCTGTAACGGTTTTTCCAGCAATTATAGCTCCAGCTTGTTTTAAATTATAGACAACTCTTGCATCATTACCAGGAGTAAAATCTTTCCATAGAGAGCTCCCCATTTGAGTAGGGAAATCAACTGTGTTATAAATATCTTTTACTGCTACCGGAATACCTTCTAATTTACGAAAAGGAACTCCTTGTTTTATTCTTTCAGTAGCTATTTTAGCCTGATTTAAAATTATATCCGGATTAAAAACTTCCCAAGATTCATACGAAGAATATTTTTGCGATTTTTCTATGCATTCTTCCGCTATATCAACAGGGGTAAAATCCCCTTTTTTATATCCCTCTAAAATTTGTTTTATACTTTTTATACTCATATTAAAACCCTTTTAATCAACTTCTCTAGGATCTCTTCTGTTTCTATGCTTCTCAAGAACTTGCTCATAGAAAGGCATTATAACTTCTTTATTTTTTGTTTGCCTTTGCTTTACAGGCATTTCACAACCTTTTAATTTTTCAACTTGATGTTTTTTCATAATTTCATAAAATTCATCTATTGAATAACCTGTTATTTTTAAATAATAATCTAAGGCTTCAGGAATTGTTCTATCAATATCTTTTGCTAACTCAAAACCTTCTTCTCTAGTTAATAAACCATTTCTAACATCAACGCTAGCTTGATAAGTTGCTCTACCAAAACCTCTTTTTAAATAACAAGTAAAATCATGCATTCCAGGCATTATACATTCTGCACTTTTATACCCCTTATAGGTTCCTTCAACTTCTGTTTCCTTCCACCCGTAAGTATCTCTTACAAATTCAGTTTGTCTTTCATCATCCCAAAAAACATAATCCCCAAGATGTATACCCCTAATATTTTCTTTGTCTATTTCTTCTTGAGATATTACATGGAAAGGAGCCATATCTTTTTTAGTAATATAATCACACACCATATCCTCATAAGTTACTTTTTGTTGTGAAACATTTAAAAAATAATCTCTATCATATCTATGTACAGGACAATTATAAGTCGCTCTACCTGATGCTTCAGAAATAGATTCACCCCAAACTATTAAGGGGACTTGATAAGTAGATGCCATTTTTAAAACAAATGCATTTGGCGCTCCATGACAATGCCAGCAAGTATCTCCTATCATTTCCAAAGAACGTTTGGCTAATCTGTTTACTCGACCGCGCCCTAGAGTTAACATTACATGATCCATATCAAAAGTTTCTAAAAGTAACTGAAGATTATACCAACCGGTTTCTGAATACCAATTATGATTATGAGTTACTCCCAAAGCTTTCATACCATAAACTTTACATAATATGTGCGCCTGAAAAAAACTATCTTTACCGCCACTTAAAGGTAAAATACAGTCATAATTATCACCTGCGTTTGCTTTTGCATCTTCAAGTATTTGCCTTAATTCTTTTTCTTTTTTCGCCCAACTTATATGCATTTTATGTTCTGATGTTTGGCAAGCTTTACAAACTCCCATTTCATCAAATTCTTGACCTTGTTGTGTTTCAGGAATACAACATCTTCTACAATAATTTACATGACTAAATAAAGGTTTGCCATAATCTGAATTATTACTCATATTTTATCCCCTAACTTAATTATTTATTTTATTTTTTATAACCCTTACCATATCACCAACATTAGTCAAATTTATAACTTCATCAATATCAAATTTTATATTGAAATGCTTTTCTTTTGCAACTAAAAGATTAATCTGCTCTAATGAATCCCATTCTTCGATATCAGCTGCGGTTGTACTATATGTAAT
>JAEWLZ010000125.1 GCA_023457295.1 Cyanobacteria bacterium OH_PDB_112 | reverse complement strand
GTCCTAAAATCCCTGTTCCTTTAATTATTCTGTACAAAATAGTTTCTGTGTTATCGGTTTTGGTGTGGGCTGTAAAAACTCCTTTTGCGCCTGTTTTTTTGACTATTTCGCTGAAAAATTTGTAGCGTTCTTCGCGTGCTGATTCTTCGGTCTTTTTGTCTGGTATATCAAGGGTTTTAGTATGAAATTCTATTCCTCGTTCTTTGCAGAATTCTTCGCAAAGTCGTTGCTCTTTTTTGGAATTTTCGCCCCGCCAGTTGTGATTTAGGTGTGCGGCGATGATTTTGAAGTTATATGTTTTTGATAGTTTATGCAAAATATCAATTAAACACAAAGAATCTTGCCCTCCCGAAAACCCTACGATAAAAGCTTCAGAGCTATTTATGATGTTATATTTTTTTAAAAATTCAAGAATTTTTTCTTCCATAATATGAGCATACGGAAAAAGTCCGAATTTTACAAATTTGAGGCTTTTTCGGATGCGACCGCAGAAGTGTGACTAATCTTGGTAAGAGATTGGGTTCATTTGAAACCGGACATTATAGGGTACTAAAAATAGTCTTTTTTGAAAAGCTTAAAGCGTTTCATCCTTTAAATAATAGCTGTTCGCCAATTTTGCTTGTTTATAGTAAAATTTTGTCGTAGCAGTTTATTAGAAGGTGAAATATGAACAGAAAACCGTTTTTTTATGATGTCACGCTTCGCGACGGCAATCAGGCTTTAAAAAAACCGTGGAATACAGAAGAAAAAGAAATCATCTTTAAACGACTGCTGAAATTAGGTGTTCAGGGGATTGAGGTAGGTTTTGCAGGCGCAAGTGATATGGACTTTGATGCTGTGAAACATCTTGCGGATTTAGCCCCTGAAAATGTTGTGGTATCAAGTCTTGCGCGTGCTGTAAAATATGATATCGAAAAAGCTGCTCAGGCAGTAAAAGATGCCGCAAAACCTCGTATTCACACATTTATTGCGATGAATCCTCTGGGGCTTGAGCATGTTTTGAATAAACCACTTATTGAGGTGCAAAAAATCGCTGCGGATGCTGTTTCTTACGCAAAATCGCTTTTGCCTGAATATGGTGAGGTGCAGTTTTCTATTGAACATTTTGGGGATTGCCGCGAAAATCTTGATGAGGTAATTTATGCCACTCAAGAAGTAGTAAAAGCGGGTGCAAAGGTGATTAATCTTCCGAATACCGTGGAACGTTTCCGTCCTATGGACTTTATAAAAATGGTCGAAAAAATGAGAAATGCTTTGCCGGAAGATGTTGTTATTGCGGTGCATTGCCATAATGACCTTGGAATGGCGACAGCAACGACTGTTGAGAGCTTTTTTGCGGGTGCTGAACAGCTTGAGTGCAGTTTGAACGGCTTAGGAGAACGCTCTGGGAATACAAATATGTATGAAGTAGCGGTTGTATTGCACAATTCTGATGTTGATGTTCCTTTAAATATGTCAAAAATTTATTCCACATCCCTTCGTGTGGCAGAAATGTCAAATGTCCCTATATGGGAAAAAGCTCCTCTTGTGGGGTCGGATGCACTTGCGCACAGAAGCGGAATCCACCAAGACGGAGCCGCCAAAACAAAACATCTTAAAAAAGGTGCATATCGTGCATTTGAGCCTGTTCTTATAGGGCGTAATGAGGATGAAAAGCTCGGATTTACAAGTCAATCAGGCAAGACTGCTATTTATGAGATTTTAAATTCTACGCAGTTCAAAATCACTATGCAGGAAGCTGTACGTCTTGCCCCTGTTGCGAAATCTGTTGCCGAAAAAATCGGAGAGCTTTCACAAGAGAAGCTTCTTGAATTGTATTTTGAAAATATTTGCAGTGTTAAAGGCGCATTTGAGCTTATTGACTTCAAGCAGATTGACGGACATAAATATAATTTGGAATTTATGTATAATGATAAAGATTATGACCTTATAGGAACAGGAGAAGGAACTCTTGATGCGTGTCTTGATGCGCTTTCAAAAGCCGGATTTCCTCTAAAGCTTGTCCATTATGAGCAGGTTGCTTTAAATGAAGATAAAGGCGTAAAAGCCGATGCTATGAGCGTTATCCACTTTGGTGATAACCAGGAAAAAGCAATCGTGGCGCGCGCTATGGACACAAGTACGGCAAGGGCAAACGTAAAAGCTATTTTTAACGGTTTAAATTTACTCAATAAATAAAGGAACGGCATTATGATAGATCGTTACACTCGGGAAGAAGCGGGACGTATATGGTCTTTGGACTATAAGTTTCAGACATATCTGGATGTGGAGCTTGCAGTATGTCATGCGTATCACAAGTTGGGTCAAATCCCTTCTGATGCTATGGCGCAAATTGAGGAAAAGGCAGATTTTTCATTAGACCGCATAGAAGAAATTGAAGCTGAAGTAAAACATGATGTAATCGCATTTTTGACTTGTGTCGGCGAAAATATCGGTGAAGCTTCGCGCTATGTGCATGTGGGGCTTACAAGCTCCGATGTGATTGATACGGCACTTGCTTTGCAGATTAAAGAAATGAACAAAATTCTTGAAAAAGACTTTGAAAAAGTGATTTCGGCTATAAAAAAACTTGCCGCAAAACATAAAGACACAGTCTGTATTGGACGTTCGCACGGGATTCACGCAGAACCTATGACTTTTGGTGTAAAAATGCTTTCCTGGCTTGATATTTTTGAGCGTAATTTTAAAAGATTTAAGGCTTCGGCAAAAGAAATAGCGGTAGGTCAGATTTCAGGACCTGTCGGTACTTACAGTAATATTTCGCCTGAAATCGAAAAACTTGTTTGCGAAGAATTGGGGATTGTTCCAGCAAAGATTTCAACTCAGGTGATTGCCAGAGATTATCACGCGAATTATCTGCAAACCCTCGCGCTTGTTGCAACTTGCATAGAACAGTGCGCCATCGAACTCAGACATCTTCAGAGAACGGAAGTATTGGAAGTTGAAGAAGGTTTTGCACAGGGGCAAAAGGGCTCATCAGCCATGCCTCACAAAAAAAACCCCATTAGTGCCGAGAACCTATCGGGACTTGCGCGTGTGGTAAGGGCAAATTCAATTGCGGCACTTGAGAATGTCTCGTTATGGCATGAAAGAGATATCTCGCACAGCTCGGCTGAAAGGATAATTTTCCCCGACAGTACAATTTTACTTGATTATATGCTGAATCGTTTTGCGTCAGTTATTGAAAATCTTGTTATTCATGAAGAAAATATGCTTCGTAATGCAAATCTATACGGCGGGGTCGTTTTCTCCCAGAGAGTACTTTTAGCATTGTGCGACAAGGGGTTATCAAGAGAGGATGCTTATAAGATTGTCCAAAAAAATGCCCACTTGGCATGGAATTGCCCGGGTGGAGATTTTAAGGCTAATTTATTGTCTGATGAGGATGTGCTAAAAGTTTTGAACACGGAAGAAATTGAAAGTTGTTTTGACACGGAGTACTATCTTAGTAATATAGAAGAAATTTACAAACGTTTTGAGGAATAATTATGAATAAGGTCAAGGTCTTTTGTTTGTTAGTTTTGTGCTTTTTATGCACACAGATTGTTTTGGCGGCAGAGCCTGAAGTTTTTAGGCTCTCAAATGGTCAAACATTGATTTTGCAGCAAGTTCCAAACAGTAAACTTGTTTGTGTTGATACTTGGGTCAGAACGGGTTCTGTAAATGAAACTGATGAAAATACTGGTGCAGCGCATTTTTTGGAACACTTGTTTTTTAAAGGTTCAAGTAAATATAAGGCAGGAGATTTTGAGCGTATTCTCGATGGTAAAGGAGCGATTTATAATGCCGCTACCAGTAAGGATTTTACTCATTTTTACATAACAATTAAAAAAGAAGATTTACCACTTGCTCTTGATTTGCAGTCAGATATGCTGTTGAATCCTGTAATCCCTCAAAATGAAATGGATAGAGAACGTATGGTTGTTTTGGAAGAAATTTCTCGTTCAAAAGATGATCCTAACAGTATTGTTTTTCAAAATATAAACTCTATCTTGTTCAAGCAGCATCCTTATAAGCGTGAAGTTATAGGTTCTGCTGATGTTATAAAAAATATTTCTCGAGAAGGGATTTTTGATTTTTATAACAAATGGTACGTCCCTGAAAATATGGTTACCGTAATAATAGGGAATATAGATAAAGAAAAAGCCCTTTCACTTATGAACCAATATTTTGTTTGCGATAAAACTAAAAGCTTATCTTTAACACCTAAAAATAAATATATGAGAGAGTCTGAGCTTACAACTATAGAAACTAAAATTCAAAGAGGTAAATATAATACAGCATACCTTCAAGTAGCATTTAAGGGTTGTGAATTTAAAAATGTAAAAGACACTTATGCGCTTGATTTACTTTCAGTTATTTTGGGTCAAGGCAATACTTCTTATTTATATAAAGCTCTTAAAGAAAATAAAAACCTTGTCACATATGTTGATGCAGGACATTATTCTTTGCGGGATGACAGTATTTTTTATGTGAGTGCAGGGTTGAATTCCGAAAATTATTCGGCTGTCGAAAATGAAATAATACATCAAATAAGTCAAATAAGGAGTAAAGGAATAAATGCCGAGGAGCTTCAAAGAGCAAAAAATATTCTTGAAAGAGCCCATATATATTCTAATGAATCTGTTGAAAATATTGCCAATTCAATCGGCTACAATATGGCCTTAGGCAATGATTTGCAGTATTATACGACTTATATTGACGAAATTAAAAAAATAACAGAAAAAGATATTTTGCGTGTTGCTAATCAATATCTTGATCCTAATAAAATGGCGGTTTCTTTGCTGTTGCCTGAAAAGTCGAAAATAGGTGCAAAACCTGATGAATTTGTTCCGACTCATACAGCAGCTTATGCTCCGGGAATTTTGACGTATAATTACAAGCCCGAAGACGCTACACAATTACCTTTGAATTTGCCTCCAAGAGTCTATAAAAATACAACTCCGGGCGGTGCACAGCTTATTATCGAAAAAAATGATGCCGCGGATATAGTTGCTGTTGAAATTTTTATAAAAGGCGGTGAGTTTTTGGCAAAACCGGGAGTTTGTAATGTTTTAGCCAAAACCCTCACCAAAGGAACAAAAACAGCTACGGCTCAAGATATTTCTAAAAAACTCGAAGAGAGTGGAATAATTATTTCACCAAGTGTTAATCCTGAGTATTTGTCAATCAGCCTTAAGTCGACAAAAGCTGATTTTGATAAAGCTTATGAAATTTTGTGTGACATTTTAAATAATGCGAACTTCCCTGATAAAGAAGTGGATAAAGCTAAAAAAGATATTCTTGATGAAATAAAATTTCAGCAGGATCAGCCGCAAACAGTAGCTCTTGATATGCTTAAATCCAAAATTTATCCTCAAAATCCTTACGGATTTTCTATGAATGATGTTAAAACATCCATGCCCAAAATAACCAGAGCTGACGCCGCTAATTATTATTATAGTTATTTTGCGCCTCAAAATATGGTCGTTTCGGTTTCAGGTAATGTTGATGTATGTGATATTCGCAAAAAATTTGACAATTTTGTTGCAAGAAAAGGCAAACCCGTTGATATGAAAGTATTCATAACACCTTTTGCTCCACTGGAAAGCTATTCTAAAATGATGACAAAAAAACGTACTCAGTCGGCATGGGTAATGACAGGGCAAAGAGTTTGCGGACTTCGTGACGAAAAAGATTTCGCAACTTTAAAAGTCATAAATTCTATTTTGTCAGGAGGCATGTCTTCACGTCTTTTTATAGATATGAGAGAGAAAAAAGGTCTTGCGTATGAAGTGGGATGTTCTTATCCCACCTTTTACAATAACAGTTATTTTTTGCTTTATATCGGTACAAACCCTAAAAATATAGAACTTGTACAGAAAGAATTTAAAAACGAAATAAATAAATTAATGACCCAGCAGGTTTCTCAAGATGAACTTAATCTTGCAAAACAGCGTTTGGTGGGGTATTTGGCGTTGGGGCAAGAAACAAATTCACAACGAGCATATCAGCGTGGGCGCTATGAATTATTTAGTAAAGGATACAATTTTACCGATAAATATGAAAAACTTATTGAGTCAGTTTCTGCTGATGATATAATAAAAACTGCAAACAAATATTTTAAGCAGCCATCGGTGGTTGCGATAGTAGAACCGATAGAAGATTAATTTATGAAAATTTCAGTAAAAGTGCCTGCTACAACGGCAAATATAGGTCCGGGATTTGATACTTTCGGAATGGCGCTTCCTTTATATAATATAGTTACGGTAGAAGAAACCGTTTTGGGCGGTGTTGAGATAGAGCTTATTTCAAAAGATGATGATATTCAGGATTTGCATCTGCCCGCTGATGATACAAATATTATTTTTCGTGCCATAGAACAGCTTTATGCTTGTGTCGGACAAGTTCCGAGTGCAATAAAAGTAACGGTTGATACATCAATCCCGATAGCAAAAGGTCTTGGAAGCAGTGCCTCTGTTATTGTAGGAGCGTTGATTGCGGCTAATGAACTTCTTGGCAAGCCTGCCGATTTGGATGCGCTTTTATCTATAGCGAATGAAGTTGAAGGACACCCCGATAATATAACTCCCGCTTTTTTGGGTGGTTTTTGTATTTCTTCTCTTGAGGAAGACGGAAGCATAAAATACTGCAAGATTGACTGGCCGGAAGATTGGAAATTGACGCTTTGTGTGCCTGATTTTGAACTTTCGACAAATATTTCCCGCTCGGTACTTCCTGACCAAATAGAGCGAGAAGATGCCGTCTTTAATATTCGTCGCGCGGCTATGTTTATCCATGCCATTCATACTCAGGACCAAGAATTAATGAAAATAGCTATGGAAGACAAGCTTCACCAGCCTTATCGAATAAGGTTTGTGCCGGGTCTTACGGATGTTATGGAAGAATTGAAAAATTTTGATAATGTACTCGGCGTTGCACTTTCAGGCGCAGGTCCGAGTATTTTGGTAATTACATCAGGCAATAATCTTGATAAAATCAAAGACGTAATCCGCACTACATGGGAG
>JAEWLZ010000124.1 GCA_023457295.1 Cyanobacteria bacterium OH_PDB_112 | reverse complement strand
TGGGTTTTTCAAAAAAGCTTTGCTGAAAACGAGTATACTCAGCAAATGCACCGCGCGCTGACTATCAAAAAGACAGGGCATTTACTTCGTAAATTGAAGCTTCTTTGTGAAAAAGTTGTGGTTTTTTCCTCTGATTACGGAGTGGAAGGAAGTGAAAATATCGGCGAGTTGCTAAAATTTTTAAAAGACAACAATAAATCCTCGGGAGGTATAAATATTATTCCCAGAGAGGATCAAAAACCGGTTTTGGAGTATTCGAGAGGTCAAATGGCAGTTCCTGCTGTTCCCGGATCAGGCAAGACAACTATTATGCAGGCACTTATTATGAAGTTGATTGATGACGGGGCTCATCCTTCGCGTATTTTGGTTTTGACATATATGGACTCTGCCGTTAAGACTTTTTTGGAACGAATTAAAAATAATTATCCGAATTTGAACGATTATCCCAATATAAGTACTATTCACGGGCTTGCAAGAAAAATAATAGCGGATGGAGATAATGCGCACAGGATTGGATTAGATTCGGATTTTGAAATTTGTGATGAGGCGAAGTCTTTTGCTATCAGGAGTAGGGTTTGTCTTGATAATTTGCCCGCAGGGGAGAACTTTCAAGAATGGGAGGATACCTGCAGAAAAAATATTTCTTATGCCAAAAGTCTTTTTGTTTCTCCGCAAAAAATTGAGGAGTTTATTCGTGAAAATCCAAAAGAAAATCAACTCGTAGAATTTTTAAGAGTCTATAACGCTTATGAAAAAGAGTTAAAACGTTTGAATTTGCTAGATTTTAATGACCTTTTGATTTTTTCTTACAGATTGTTGACTGAAAATCCTGATATTTTGGCATATTATCAATGCAAATATGATTATCTTATAGAAGATGAGGCACAGGATTCGTCTCCGATTCAGCAGAAGCTTATAGAACTTATTTCTGCAAAGAGTGGAAATGTAGTTCGATGCGGTGATGTTAACCAGGCGATTTTATCTACTTTTACAAATTCTGATGTAAAAGGATTTGCCGAATTTATTAAAAATTCACACAAAGTAGAAATGAATAGCTCTCAAAGATGTGCCGAAAATATTTATAAACTTGCCAATTCTCTTGTAAGTTGGACACAAAAAGAAAAAAGTTATAAAGATGCTTTTTATAATATATATATGTGTCATGTCGGGGACAAAAAAAGCGATAAAGGCGGCATTTCTTTTAATGCTTTTGATTCTCAGGAAGAAGAACAAGAGTTTATTCTATCAGAGGTGAAAAAAATAAGGGAAAATGATAAAAATACTTCGATAGCAATTTTGCTCAGGGATAATTATCAGATTCGCAACTGGCAAAATTTCTTCGAAAGAAATGGTATTGATGTCCTTTTGCGTTCTGATGAAATTAAGGAGAAACGAGTATTTAAGCTCATTACCGCTATGCTGAAATTTATATATTCGCCATTTGATAATAAAGTTGTTGCAAATCTTGCCGTAGCTTTTAATCAGTGTAATTTGATGAAAATAAGCGTTGTAAGTCTTGATTTTTTGAAAAAACTTAAAGAGCCTATTATTAAAAATGAAGAAATTTTATATAACTCAAAAGAGTTGGATAGTTCCGATTTTGTTGCTTTTTGGTGGGATATTTTTTATTTTTTAAATATGTCATCCTCTTTATCTGTTTATGATTTTGTTATGAATTTGGGCAGGTATTATTTTTCAAAAACGAATGATTTGTCCAATGTTAATTTGATTGCCTCAACTATAAAACGCTTTGAATCGAGTTATTTGCGTGAAGCTGAAAAAGAACCTTCTTTAAAAGAAATTATTTTTTATTTAGAACAACTTGGAAAATCAAGAGGTGTGAAATATTTTGAAGATTCAGATGTAACGCTTGCGGCAGTTGAACTTATGACAATACATAAGTCAAAAGGTGATGAGTTTGATGTTGTTTTCATACCTCAATTTACTGATAGATATCATAAGATTAACCCTGAAAAAATTGATTTGAAGCGTGATGACACAATGTCTATAAAACTTGAGCAAATTTCAGGCATGGTGAAGACTCCCGAACAAAAAAAGACAGAGCAGGCTTATGAGGCATTACGTTTGATTTATGTTGCCATAACAAGGGCAAAAAAATCTTTGTATTTTACAAGTGGAAGCACAAAAGGCGACGGTGAAGCTTTTAATTTGTTAAAGCGGCTTTCAGGAGGTGTTAAGGTATGATAAAAGTATTTACTTCCGATTGCTTTGAAACATATCAAAGATGCCCTAGAGCTTATTATTACAAGTATATTAAAGGTATCAAATTTGCCCTAAAAAAGGATACTTATAAACTCGGGCGAAATATTCATTCACTGGCTTATTATAAATTACAAGGACATTCTTTGCGCAAAATAGAGCATGCCCTTGATGAAAACACACGAAAACACTGGGAAAATATATCTGATAATCCTCTTTTAACAAAAAACGTGATTTGTGCAGAATGGGGGTTTGATATTTTACTAAAAGATAGTGTATGGCTTAACGGTAGGATTGATGCTGTTTTTGAAGATGAAGGTAATTATATTATTGCTGATTGGAAAACAGGTGAAAAACTGCCCCATGTCCCTGAAGATAAATTTCAGGCGATGATTTATATGTATGCTTTTTTTAGGGCGCAAAAAGACTTGGGGCTTGATTTTGAGCCATATCGTTTAAAGTTTGTTTTTGTAGGTTCTTCGGAAAAAAATCTTGAAAAAGAAATAATTTGTAATTATGAGATGATAAATGAAATAGAAGAGAAACTTTTGGGCATGTCTGGTAAAATCATTGCAGATACTGACTTTATGCCAAATAAAAAAAGATGTGATTTTTGTGATTTTCAAAAAATTTGTATTGAATGAAATTTTTTGATTTTTGGCAATACAATTTTAGGATGAATATTAATAAATATTTTTTAATATTTATTAATAAAAGAATAGTATGTTATGATTGAATTATTGGTAAGGTTAAAAAAACAATTATTTTTTAATTTTGACGAATTGTAAAAAAACACTGGAAAAAACTTGAAAATATGCTATTATTTAAGTATTCAAACGAGTTTAAGTGTTTAAAATACATTTATTCATAAAGCAGAAATGTAAAAAAACGTAAAGAAAAATTCAAGGAAAAAGGCAATAATTTTCGCATCGAAACCTTTATATATATATGTTGGTATGGTAACAAAAGGTGCGACGTATTTTTGTCCCCTATGAAAAGCAATGTCGGAGGGAAATTATATTTATGACAATTAGTGTAAACAGCCGTAAAAAACAAGTCAAAAAATCATTTGAAGATTTAATAAAAGAGTTACAAACAAGTAATTCAGAAAAAGTAAGATACAATGCCGCTCGAGTTTTGGGTGAGATGGGTGACTTGAGAGCTGTTGAACCATTGATAGATGTTTTAAAAAATGATAAAAACGGCTCAGTTCGTTTGTATGCTGCAAGAGCATTGGGCGAGCTTGGCGATTCTTCAGCTACTTGGCCTCTTATCGAATCTTTGAGAGAAGACCGCAATGTTGATGTTCGTGTCCGTGCAGCACGTGCGCTCGGAAGATTGGGCGGAGTTGATGTTGTAGAGCCTTTGGTTGAGTCACTTAGTGATGAAAATCCTCAAGTTTGTATTACTGCTACTGATGCTTTAATCGAAATTGGAGATGTTGCAACAGATGCTTTGATTACGATTTTGGATAATGATAAAGTTAATGTTCGTTGTGATGCTACAAGAGCTTTGGGCGAACTTGGTAATCAAAAAGCTGTTGAGCCTGTTATCAAAATGTTAAAAGATGAATGGGTAAACGTAAGAATTTATGCTGTTACTTCTTTGGGTAAATTGGAAGACACAAGAGCAGTTCCTGCTTTGATTGATGTTCTTCGTGATTCTAAAGAAAATGAATTGGTAAGAGCCGGTGCGGCTGCAGCGTTGGGAGTTCTTCGTGATCAAAGAGCTTTGATGCCTCTTCGTGAACTTATTATGAATGCTGATGAACTTGGCGAACTTGAAGATACAGCTTTGAAAGCTTTCAAAAAAATCATGGCTGCTAACTGGCAAAAAGTTCCAGGCGCTCAAATGGTAAAAAAATAAAAAATTAAATTTAAAATAACAAAAAAGACAGCTTAAGGGCTGTCTTTTTTGCTTAAAATGTATAAATGATGTAAAATTAATAAAGATAAGTTTTTGATGGAGATGGAAAATGTCTGATGAAGAAAAGGTAGTTTCGCTAGGGGCGGCAAGAGAAAAACATAAAAATGAAGAAGATATTTTGGATGAAGTTAAAGAGCAGGAAGCACCTGTTTATTGTTCTTTTTGCAAAAGACCTAACCATCAGGTTATCAAAATGATAAAAGGTCCCGGGGTTAATATTTGTTCGGAATGTACTTTGATTTGTGTGCAGTATTTGATTTTACAGGGAGATGAAGTTATTTCTAAAGAAGCAAGAAAAGTTTTGGATATTTTTTGGAGTGAGGCAAGAAAGTAATGTCATCCAAGTTGCAAATAAGAGCCAAAATTATTGAATTAATAAACAAATTAGACATAAATGCTCTAAATAAAAAAGAGCAAGAAAATCTTTTTTTTGAGTTGAAAAATTTTGAAGACAGGGAATTTTTGCAACAAATTTTAGTAAAAGAATTGAATTCGGAAGATGATGATAAAATCGAAAAAATAGCTTTTTTGATAACCGAATTGATTGCTTCTGAAGATGTTAAGGCTGATCTTTGGGAATATATAAAAGATAAAAATATACAAGACAAAGTAAAAGAAATGTCTTGCACTTTACTTCGAATTTTTGGTGAAAAAATTCGACCGGAAGATTTGGTAAATTATCTTGAAAATCCTATGGAACTTATAGATGCCGAAACTAAGAAGCTTTTGGATATTGCACTCGTAAATCCTGAGGTTCAAATAGATTTTTTGGATTTTCTTTTTGCTTTACCTAAAGAAGAACGTATTAATTTAGTGAAGTCATTAGAAGAAGATTATCAAGGGGATAGGCTTGTAAATATTTTAGCCCCTATTTTGGATTCTTCAGATGATTTTGAAATTAAAGAATTTATTATAAAAGTTTTGGGTAATACTAAGACAAAAAGCGCTGTTTTGTCTTTGAAAAATGTTGTTGAATTTTCTAAAGATTCAAGCCTTGTAAAATTGGCTGATATTGCTCTTAAAAAACTTCGTTTGGCAGGTGTTACGGATTATGATTCCAGTATTGAAGTTCTTGTGTGTGAAAGTTCTTCCCCGTATGAGTGTTATATTTCACCTGTTGATGGAATGGGAAATCAGGGAATTATTTTTTCAAGATTTTCTGATGATGAAAATGTACAAATGTTCAGTGTTGTAATTAATGATACTGACGGGATTTTAGAATGTTTTGGCTTTTATTCTCTTTCGAAAGATGAATTTGCAAGAATAGTTGCTAGCTATTCAAGGGATTCTGTCAATGTGAAAATCCCGCCATCTTTTGCCAAAAAATGTTTGTTGGACTCTGAAAAGCTTTCACGGCTTAACCAAGTGGCTTTGCCTTATGAATACTTGGCATGGAAGTCTTTATTTTTTGATATTGAAGATTTTTCTTATGATTTCGAAAAAAAAGCAAAAGAATATTCAGAAGGTTTAAAAGCGGTTAATTATCCGATATTAGTTGATAGCGATGTTTTTGCGCAATGGTTTTTTGATTCGGAAGATAATGAAAAAGTTGATAAATTTTTTGATGAAATTTTGGTTCAAGATTTTATAGTCAGTAAGGAACTCGATGAAAAAATATCAAAAGTTGTTGAAGATGTCTTTGACTCTAAAATGCGAAAAATTTATTATCAAAGGCTTTTAAATACAATGTATTTATTGAATTTAAGAGAAGAAATTGTTTTGCGTGATAATATAGCACTTTTAGCTTTGCAATTAAAAAATATTAAAAGTCCTTTGGAATGCGAACTTTTCACATGGATTATTCGAAAATCGGTATATGAGCTTTTCTTGCGTGAACAGGCTTCTTTTGATATGAATTCTGCCATAGAAGCTAATATTTTTGCTAAGCCTGTTCAAAAGTATGAATCGGTGTTTTCGCCTGAAAAATTGGAAATTATAATTTCCGATTTAAAGTTAAGCTGGGTTGGCTGATGCAGAGGTATTTAGGGATTGATGTCGGAGAAAAAAGGATAGGAATAGCTATTTGTGATCCTTTATTAATTACCACAAGGTCTTTGATTGCTCTTTCCAGAATACCCGAAGATAAGGCCATATCAGAAATAGCAGCTATATGTAAAGAATATGGGATTTCTACAGTAGTTGTCGGGCTTCCGTATAATATGGACGGAACTTTAGGACATCAGGCACAAAATTGTCAAGATTTCGCAAAAAAGCTTGAAGTTGATGCTAAACTTGAGGTATGCTTTGAAGATGAAAGGTTGACAAGTTTTGAAGCTGAACAAATTTTGGCAAAACAAGGTAAAAAATATACAAAAAATAAAGAACTTGTGGATATGATGTCGGCTGAGTTGATATTACAGCAATTTATAAGCAAAAGGAGTAAATAATGACAGATTTTGAAGAATTGGAATTGGATAACCAGTTAATCCAAACAGAAGATGAAGATGGAAATCTTCATAACTTTGAACTTATTGATATTATTGAAGTTGATGAACAAGAGTACGGTATTTTACTTTATGTAGAAGATGAAACAACCGAAGACTCTGAAGAACAGGAACTTGCAATTATGCGTCTTATAAAAGATGGCGAAGGTTATGTCTTTGAAACAATTGAAGATGAAGAAGAGTTTGAAAAAGTTTCTGCCTTTGTGGAAGCTGAATTGAACGCAGATTTTGATGAAGATGAAGAAGACGAAGAATAATTAATATTTAATGTTTAAAAACCGCCTTTAAAAGGCGGTTTTTTTTAAGAGTTTTTTACTGTTGACCATTTTAAAGGAATATCTGAAGGTGTATACTCTTCAAGATATTTTAAGGCATCTTCAGGAGAAGATGTTATGTAATATAAATTTTTACAGCTTTCTTTGGCAAAGTTTTCTTTATACATTTTTTCAAAAAAATCAAAAAGAGGAGAATAAAAACCGTCTATATCTAAGATTACAAGTGGTTTTTCATGAAATCCAAGCTGTTTTCCCGTTATCATCTCAGATATTTCTTCCAAGGTTCCAAAACCTCCCGGAAGTGCGATAAAAGCATCCGAAAGTTCATCCATGATTTGTTTTCTGTCACGCATATTTTTTGTCACGACTAATTCATCACAACCTTCATAGCAAATATTATACTGGTTAAGTTTTTCGGGAATAACGCCGTATATTTTGCTGTTATTGTTTTTTGCATTGCGCGCGACTTCTCCCATTAATCCTACACATCCGCCCCCGAAAACAAAATCATGCCCTTTGCTTCCTATTAGTTCTCCCAGTTTTTTTGCAATAGAAAAATATTTATCGTCTAATTTGTCACTAGATGAACAATAAACGCAAATTTTCATGAGTTTTTCTCCTGAATGTTAGGCTCTTTTTTCATTAATTAAAGTTGTCATTAAAGCTGCAATTAAAATTGAAGCACCTCCAATTAAGAATGCATATTCCCAGTGATAATTCAAAACGTTGCCTTTTACAGGGCTTTTCATAATTATGTATCCCAATAAAGTGCAAACAAGTACTTGAGGTCCTGCAATAAATATATTAAAAATACCCATAACAGAGCCTTCGGTTCCTTTTTTTATGAATTCTGACAACATAGCAAAAGGTAATGCCAAAGTTGATGCCCAGCCTATCCCTGCTAATGACATAAGGGCCGTTATAATAACAGGATTTTTAGTAAATGCCATAGTTATAAAAGCAGCTCCCATACTTGATAAAGCTAGCATATGAATTTTTTTGTTTCCGAACTTTGAAGCCAAAACGCCTATGGGAATAGAAACGATGAAACATACAAGGTTAAACCATGTAAAGCATGCCCCAGAGAATAATTCGCCTTGAGCTTTTGCGGCGGCAAAGGTCTGTTTCATTGCCTCTGTTGCTCCTGCAAGGTCAGGAACTCCGAATACATTGTGTACAGCAAACTGTGTAAAATATATAAACATGCTCATAATTCCAATCCATGTGAAAAATTGTAATGTGCAAATTTTATAAATTTCCGGTGATGCGTTAAAGAAGCTTTTGAGAGAGTCTATAAAGCTAATTTTTTCTTGTGGTTCATCAGCTTTTTTTTCTGTTTTTCTTTCTTTGACCATAGTGCAAGTCCAAAGCATTCCAAGAGTGAAAGCAAGGGCTGCCATAATAAACTGAGATTGAATACTCATTGTATAGTGGGCAAATTTGCTTAAAAAAGGAGCAGTGCCTGCTGCAATTACAGAACCAAGTCCTATTGCAAAACTGATATAAGAATTTGCCAAAGAATGTTGTTCTTCAGGTGCTATATCAGGAATAAGAGCCCTGTAAGGACCTTGTGCAGCATTAACGCAAGCATCAATAATCCAAATAAATAAAGCTGCAACTAAAAGCGCACCCCAAACAGGTACAGAAAAATGAGTTATTTTTGAGAAGAATTCAACAATTTCTTTCGAAAACGGAAAACCCCAAAGAGCTAAACTGGCAAGAATTGCACCGGCTAATAAAAATGGTTTTCTTACTCCCCAACTGTCTGATATCGCTCCCACAATAGGTTGAACAACAAGACCTGTAATAGGACCAGCCAGCCAAATAAGACTGAAAATAAAAGGTGAAGCCCCTAAAGATTCAGTAACCGGGCCTGATAATATTATTCTCATTTGCCATGCAAATTGTAAGCCGAAAAAACCTATACAAAGGTTTAAAAGTTGCGTAGTTGTAAGCATAGGCAATTTTTGTTTTTCCATTTTTGCTCTCCTTTTTAAGCCGTATATATAATAAAATTATATGTCGGGCTTTTTTTAGGGCAAAAATATTAAGCTTCCTTAATTTATTTAAGCAATAAAAAACTCTCATTAAAGAGAGTCAGGGAATACACTTTTGTAAATTTTTTCAGTTAAGCAACCATGCCTTGATAGTATCTGTATGCACTCATGCCGTTGCTTAGCATATTTTCATCGCCCAAAGAAATACCGTTATTTGCTAACATAGGAGTTCTATATGCTGTTGGATTTGAATATGTTCCGAATTGTTGAGGCTGAACCATTTGTTGTTGAGCAAGCATTTTCTCTCTTATGTCTTCGGTATCATAGCCTTGTTTGACCATAGTTTTGGCTTGTTCTTTGGAAACGCCCAAAGATTCTATTTCACTTTGTGTGTCTACTTTAGCTTTGCCGAATATTAATTTACCTGCAAAACCGCCTGCTATACCACCAACGATACCGCCTATAATAGTTCCGATTATAGGAAGTCCTGAACCTATTGTTGCGCCTAAAGCAGTACCTGCTGCAAATCCTGCCAGATTGAAGGCTGTTCTTCCTGTTTCTTTTATTCCTTCTCCTGCTCCATAGTTATTGAAAGATTTTATAACATTTGGAACATCAAACACTAACACGCTTAAAACACCAATTAAAGGAAGAGATTTTCCTGCGATTTTCAATGCTTTTGCTCCGTATTTTGCAAGATTTTTTTGTTTTGAGCCGGCTTCACCAACTTCTTTGAAAAATTCTTTTAATACAGATTTTTCACCTTTAAAAATCCTGTATACTAAATCGTCATTTTTAACTTTATTAAAGTTTATTTTGAAACGGTCAATAAAAGAAGTATGTTCAAATCCTTTAGTTCCGTATTTTACGCCTAAATTTCCTTTAAACGCATTTATAAGGTCTGCATCATTTGAAATATTTTTCATTCTTTTTATTTCATTGAAGGCTTCTTCGGGTTTTTTGAAATCATTAAAAATACTGTGTATTTGATTCTCTTTTAGTCCTAAGTTTGAACCTATGCCGAATATATTTTTTTTGTTTAATTTAATATTTTTTGTGCTACCGTCTTTTATAACTGTATGAGCAAGTTTATCACCAAGCCAATGTTGACCCAGATTTGTGTCATAAGTTCCGAATATTAATGTTCCGATATCTGCAAAACTTGCCATTGATATAATTTCCCTTGTAAATAATTTCCCTTACTTAATTAAAAACAAGCTTTATAATATTATTGCTAAATTTGTTTTTAAAACATTAAGAAATGTTTACAAAGCGGATTTTGTCTGCGGCTGAACGAAGTGAACTCTGTCTAGCGAGGAAGGTTGTGAAGTTAAATCCTTTTTTAAAAAAGGATGAAATGAAGCCTTAACCTTTCGAGTGGGGCAATAATCCAAGAAGCGGAATCTGACATGGTTGAGGACAAAGTCCCAAAACCTTACCTAATAATAGAGAAAGCAGGCGAAGGTAAGCAAAACAAAAAGACCTCGCAAGGAGGTCTTAAAGTGGTGCCCTGAGCCAGA
>JAEWLZ010000123.1 GCA_023457295.1 Cyanobacteria bacterium OH_PDB_112 | reverse complement strand
GATTCAGGTCCTGCTCATATAGCTTCTGCTGTAGGAGTTAGTGTGATTTCTTTATTGGGATCCGTAAATTGTTATCCTTACGGGGAGAAAGCTTTTTCTGTCAGTGCCAAAAATGCGCCTTGCAAATTTTGTCAACAAAAAAAATGTAAAAAATTATCTACAGGGGAAATTTATACCCCTTGTATGCGTGCCATAAAACCTCAGGATGTGTTAGAATTAATAGAAGAGAAGAATCTGTTGAACAGTTTTTTGATAACGAAAGAGTAGGGGAATATGAAGTTAGTAGAGTCGACATCAGAAAAGTCTTTTGAATATAGTTATTTACTTAAAAGAATTTATAAGTATATAAAACCCGTTTTGCCTAAAGCTATTTTAGGTTTTTTAGTCGCAATTCCTGTTGGCGCGCTTGACGGGGTTGTTGCGTTTTCATTAAAACCTTATATGGATATTGTCATTGGACAAAAAAATATGTTTATTGCTGCTCTTATTCCTTTTGCGATAATCTTTTTTGCTGCTTTGCAGGGAGTTTTGCGTTATTTAAATACTTATTTGACGGATTGGACAAGTCAAAAAGTTACAAACTCGATTAAAATTGATTTGTTTAAAAAACTTACTATGATGGATACAAGATTCTATGATAATAATTCATCAGGTATAATTTTGAGCCGTTATTTATCAGATCCGGATACAGCTTCTCGCGGTATTATTGAAGACTTGAAAATCATTGCTTCATCAGGATTTGGGGCTTTGGCACTTATTGGTGTAATGCTTTATAATTCTTGGAAGCTTGCTTTTGTCGGTGTTGTTGTTTTGGGTGTGGCGTTTTTACCTGTTATTTTGATTCGCAAAAGAATAAAATCGGCATCTAACGCAAATATTGTGATTGGCGGAAACATTACTACCAATTTGAATGAGACATATATCGGTAATAAAATAATTACTTCTTATAATTTGCAAAAGCAGCAACAGGAAAAATTTGAGAGTAAACTTTGGGAATCTTTTTCCATTAATATGTCTTTGGTTAAGCGTTCAGGCTGGATGAGTCCTATGATGTACACAATTGCATCTGTAGGTATAGCGATTGTTATGTGGTACGGTACGCATCTTATTATGGTGGGTGAGATGACAGCAGGTAGTTTTGTATCTTTTGTGACGTCTCTTTTGCTTTTATATAAGCCTGTTAAAACTTTGGGGAATAATCTTACCGGATTGCAGACTATTTTTGTTTCAATCGGAAGGGTTTTTGAACTTTTCGACCTTTACCCTGAAATTACTGAAAAATCTGATGCCATTGATTTTAAAGGTTTGAGCCAAGAAGTTACTTATGAGAATGTTTGTTTTCATTATGTAAAAAATAATCCTGTTTTGAAAAATATCAATTTGTCTGTCAAGGCTGGTGAAACTCTTGCAGTTGTTGGGAATTCAGGAGGAGGTAAAACCACATTTGTAAATATTTTGCCTCGTTTTTATGATGTAACCGAAGGTTCTGTAAAAATAGACGGCATTGATATTCGTAATTTTAAGCTGGATTCTTTGCGTGATAATATAGCTGTTGTTTTTCAAGATAATTTTCTTTTTGCCGGAACAATAAGAGAAAATATAATGATGGGAAATAAAAATGCAACTGAAGATGAGCTTCAGGCTGTTTTGAGTGCCGCTCATTTGGATGAATTTATAAGTTCTTTACCTGAGGGTGTTGATAGTTATATAGGAGAACGCGGGACTACTCTGTCTGGAGGGCAAAGACAGCGTGTTGCAATCGCCAGAGCTATGATAAAAAATGCTCCTATAATTATTCTTGATGAAGCGACTTCAGCTCTTGATAATAAGTCTGAAAAAATTGTCCAAAAAGCTCTTGATAATTTAATGCAAAATAAAACAGTTTTTGTGATAGCCCATAGATTGTCTACAATAAGAAGCGCTGACCGTATTGCGGTTATTGATGAAGGAGTTCTCGCAGAAATCGGAAATCACGAAGATTTGATGCAGATTGAAAATGGAATTTATCACAATCTTTATATGACTCAATTTCAAAAAGAAGAGGCTATTGCATGATTCTGATTACAGGTGCAGCAGGTTATATAGGAAGTCATTGTGCAATAGAACTTTTATCGAATGGGTTTGATTTGGTTTTGTTCGATAACCTTGAAACAGGTCATATAGAAACAATTGAAACCTTGAAAAATCTTTCGGAAAAAGGTAAAGTCGTGGATTTTATTCAAGGAGATTTGAAAAATTTTAATGAAATAAATCCGGTTTTTAAAAAATATAAAATTGAAGGAATAATTCATTTTGCCGCTAATTCTCTTGTGGAAGAATCTGTGAAAAATCCTCAAAAATACTACTTTAATAATGTTTTTGGCAGCTTGAACTTGTTTCGCGCAATGATTGAAAATAATGTTAAAAATGTTGTTTTTTCATCAACGGCTGCTACTTATGGGGAGCCGCAATATTTGCCGATAGATGAAGTTCATCCGCAAATTCCTATAAACAACTATGGAATGAGTAAGCTTATGATTGAAAAAATTCTTTTTGATTATGAAAAAGCTTATGATTTTAAAAGTATAATTTTTAGATATTTTAATGTTGCGGGGGCTGATAAAAAAGGTCGTATAGGAGAAATCCATAGTCCTGAAACACACCTTGTTCCGAATATTCTTAAATCAACTTTCGGCGGCGAAAAAGTTTTTAAGATGTTTGGTACAGATTATGAAACTAAAGACGGAACTTGTGTTAGGGATTATATTAATGTTGAAGATTTAGCCGAAGCTCACAGATTTGGTCTTGAAAGACTTTTAACTCAAGGGAAGTCAGGTATATATAATCTCGGCACGCAAGAAGGATTTACCGTAAAAGAAATTTTTGACGTTTGTGAAAAAGTGACAGGGCAGAAAATCCCTGTTGAAATTTGTGCTCGTAGAGATGGTGACCCTGCCAAACTGGTTGCGAATTTTGCACAAGCGAAGGTAGATTTAAATTGGATGCCTAAACGAACTATTTTTGATACAATAGAGTCAGCTTATAATTGGGAGAAAAAACTTGATGAAAGGCATAGTATTAGCAGGGGGAGCGGGAACGAGGCTTTATCCGGCAAGTATACCAATCTCTAAAATACTTTTACCTGTTTATGACAAACCTATGGTTTATTATCCGATTTCTATTTTGATGTTGGCGGGAATTCGTGATATTTTAATAATTTCTAACCCAAAAGACCTCGATAATTTTAAAAAACTTTTAGGTGACGGTTCTAATTTTGGTGTGAAATTTTCTTATGCCGTTCAAGAAATTCCAAAAGGTATAGCAGACAGTTTTATAATCGCCGAAGACTTTATAGGAGATGATTCGGTGGCCTTGATTTTAGGAGATAATATTTTCCATGGGCAAGGTTTTTCTTCTACATTAAAAAGAATTGCTTCTGATAATAAAGGAGCAACAATTTTCGGGTACCATGTGAAAGATCCGAGAAGCTTTGGTGTAGTTGAGTTTGACTCTGAGGGGAAAGCTGTCAGCCTTGAAGAAAAACCTGAAAATCCTAAATCAAACTATGCTGTTACAGGTCTTTATTTTTATGATAATGATGTCGTAAAATATGCAAAAGAACTTAAACCTTCTGCTAGAGGTGAGTTGGAGATCACTGACCTTAATAAGGTTTACTTAGAAAAAGGTAAACTAAATGTGGAACTTTTGACTCGCGGTTTCGCTTGGCTTGATACAGGGACACATGAATCT
>JAEWLZ010000122.1 GCA_023457295.1 Cyanobacteria bacterium OH_PDB_112 | reverse complement strand
GCCATACACGCGCACCTTGGCTTTTTCGCCGGCGCTGTAGGCGGTTTCCTTCTCGATGTGCACTTCCCCGGTGGCATAATCCATCTGGGTTTTGACGTAGGTGAAGCCGTTGATGCGGCTGATGATGAACGCGGCATCCTTGCCCAGGCCGTTGAGGATCACGCGCAGCGGCTCTTTGCGCACCTTGTTGGCGGTGCGGGCAATGCCGATGGCGCCTTCGGCGGCGGCGAAGCTCTCATGCCCGGCCAAAAAGGCGAAGCACTTGGTATCATCGCGCAAAAGCATCGCGCCCAGGTTGCCATGCCCCAGACCTACCGCGCGCTGATCGGCCACAGAACCGGGGATACAGAAACCCTGCAGACCCACGCCGATGGCTTCGGAGGCTTCGGCGGCAGTTTTCACGCCCTTCTTCAGGGCGATGGCCGCGCCCAGCGTGTACGCCCACACCGCGTTTTCAAAGGCGATGGGCTGCACGCCCTGCACGATGCCGCGCACGTCCAGACCCTTGTCCTTCACGTACTGCGCCATCGTGTCCAGATCGGCAAAACCGTATTGCGCGAGCACCTTCTCGAGTTTGGCGATTCTTCTATCGTATCCTTCAAAAGTAGCCATGATTTCTCACCTCTTATCAAATCTGAGTCACTGGTGGCGCGGGTCGATGTATTCGGCGGCTTCGGCAAAACGGCCGTAGGTGCCGACGTTCTTTTCAAACGCTTCTTTGGGATCCACGCCCTTTTTGATGGCTTCCATCATCTTGCCCAGATGCACAAACTGATAGCCGATGACTTCCTTTTCGGCATCCAGCGCAATTTTGAGCACGTAGCCTTCCGCCATTTCCAGATAGCGCACGCCTTTTTTGAGGGTGCCATACATCGTGCCGATCTGGCTGCGCAACCCCTTGCCCAGATCTTCCAGACCCGCGCCGATTTCCAGCCCGTCCTCGGAGAACGCGCTTTGCGTGCGGCCGTAGGCGATCTGCAGGAACAGCTCGCGCATGGCGGTGTTGATGGCGTCGCAAACCAGATCGGTGTTCAGCGCCTCCAGCACGGTTTTGCCGGGCAAAATTTCGGCGGCCATGGCGGCGGAGTGGGTCATGCCGGAGCAGCCGATGGTTTCCACCAGCGCCTCCTGAATTACGCCCTGCTTCACGTTGAGGCTGAGCTTGCAGGCGCCCTGCTGCGGCGCGCACCAGCCGACCCCGTGGGTAAAGCCGCTGATATCGGTGTTCTGGCGAGCCTGCACCCATTTGCCCTCTTCGGGAATCGGCGCGGGGCCATGATCAGGACCCTTTTTCACGCATACCATTTCTTCCACTTCTCTGGAGTAATGCATGGATCGTATCCTCCTGTTCGGCGTCAAAATCTGTGATGTGGACACACCGACTCAGTATAGCATACTTTGGCCTGCACAGAAAGGGTGCATGGCGATTTTGACAAAAATATGTCATGCGGATGGCGCGCGTTTCCGTATGCTTGCCTTTTGCTGGAAAATCCCGTATGATGAACAAAACAAGCGTACCCGCAAAGGAGGCTTGGCATGAACATTCGCATTCGCCCTTTTCAGGATGCTGACTTGCCCCGCTTTACGCGATGGCTGCAACAGGAACACGTTCGCCCGTGGTATCAACCTGCGCAGGATTGGCTCACCGAGGTGGCGGGGCGGCAGGGCGAATATGCCTTCATCCACCACTTCATCATTCTGGCAGAGGAAACGCCCATTGGCTTTTGCCAGCATTACCCCTACTGGAAAAGCGGGGAAACCTGGCACGGCAGCATCCCGCGGGAGGGCACCTACAGCATCGATTACCTGATTGGCGAGCCAGAATATCTGCGCCGCGGTTGCGGTGCGCGGGCGATCCGGCTGCTGCTGGCGGATGCCTTCGCGCAACCCGGGGCGCGGCGGGTGATTGTACAGCCGGACGAGGAGAACCTCGCATCCCGCAACGTGCTCAAAGCCGCCGGGTTGGCTTTTGATGCGCAAAACGCGCTGTTTGTGCTGCGCAGGGAGGATTTGGACGCCACGATTGCACCCCCGGCCAACGGCATGCTATAATACGCCATACCGTATATCACCGGCCGTGCGGCCGAAGGAGCAACGCCATGGATCGCAAAGAGGAAATCATCCGGCTGCAAATGGACGTAATCCAACAGATGACCCAGACCAACCTGCGCCGTATCGCGGATGATCTGTGGGGCATGCCAACGCTGGCCGCCGGTGGCACCCCGGCCGTGAAGGAGGAAGGCGCGACCCCTCCTGTGGCCCCGCCGGTGCAGACTGCCGCCCCGCAACCGGAAACGGCGCAGGCGCAGGAGCCAGAGCAACCGCCCGAATCGATGGAGGATCTGCGCAAGGAGCTGGAGGGCTACATCGGCCTTTCCATCATCAAAAAGGAAGTGCAGAGCCTCATCAACCTGGTCACGGTACAAAAGCTGCGCAAGCAGAATGATTTGCCGGTGGAGGATCTGTCCCTGCACATGGTGTTTTCGGGCAACCCCGGCACGGGCAAAACGATGATCGCCCGGCTGATGAGCCGCATTTACCGCAGCCTGGGCATCCTGTCCAAGGGGCAGCTGGTGGAAGTGGATCGCGGCGGGCTGGTGGCCGGTTACGTAGGCCAAACGGCCATCAAAACCACCGAGGTGATCGGCAAGGCGCTGGGCGGCGTGCTGTTTGTGGATGAGGCGTACGCCCTGACCGACCATGGCGAGAACGATTTTGGGCAGGAAGCCGTGGATACCCTGCTCAAGGCGATGGAGGATCACCGGGATGATCTGATTGTGATCGTCGCCGGATACACCGAGCTGATGCAGCAGTTTGTGCACTCCAACCCCGGGCTGGAGAGCCGCTTCAACCGCTTCATGCAGTTCCCGGACTATACCGTGGAAGAGATGCTGGCCATTTTCGACATGCGCTGCGAGAAAAGCGGCTATGAGCTGGAGCCGGAAGCGCGCGACCTGCTCAAGGGGCTG
>JAEWLZ010000121.1 GCA_023457295.1 Cyanobacteria bacterium OH_PDB_112 | reverse complement strand
AAAAAGACTTAAAAATGGGTTTGTCGTCAAATCAAGCAAGATTTTTATCTCTAACCTCAAGGCAAGTTGACCTGGAGCGTCGCATCCAGCAAATTTGCCAGAGACGCTTGCGTTTGGCTTCAGAACTTGAAAACGTTGCAACAAGCTACAATGATAAAATTTCAGACAGAAAATTATATATAAACACCTTAAGGCCTGGTTCTTCAGGTCCGACAAGTGTCGGAGCAACTACCCATAACAATCTCTATGACAATCCAAGATATGAAGCTATAACAATAGATAATTTATATGACAATGGATATCACGTTTTTGTCGATGATCAGTTATACGATATGATGAGAACCGCCACAGGGGCTACAACTACTGCAGTTCGTACATCTGCGCCTTATTACAATACCGGTGACTGGTTTGATAATACTCCTCCTCAATTCTGGAGAGTTACAGGTTCAAGTATAAATGCTCCCACCATAGTTGCGCCTACCGCCGCGGAAGCTGGTTCTGTATCAGGCAGTTCCACAACTGCAGCTGTTGCGGGAACGCCAAATACTACTCCCGTATATTCTGCATGGTCAGCGGGAGCGCTTGTTCAAAATCCTACCACAGGTCAAACAAGCCAAACTTTCACAAGAACAGGCAGCGTGGAAAATAATGCAGGAACAACAGGAGGCGGAACTGGCGAAGTAACAGTAACCGTAACTCAGGCAACAAGTTTGGGTTCAGTAAATGGAACTACAAATATAGGAGGTGTAAATTTTAATCAATACACTTATACCAACTATAGAGGCGACAGCATAACAACTTTGGCAATAGGTGATGTGGATAATGCTCAAGCCGTAGCTCAATTAAATGCTTTAGCGGCTGTCGGAGATATCTCCGCAGGTCAAAACTTTATCTTAATGAGAGATGTAGATATGTCTTCTGTTGCTAATTGGGGAATAATTGATACGGTTAACGGTACATTTGACGGAAACATGCATACAATAAACAATTTGACCATAGCTCCTGCTGCAGCTGATGCCCGTAATGTTGGTATGTTTGGTTTAATAACAACTTCCGGAACAGTCAAAAATTTAAATATTGCAAACGAAATAATAACAGCTAACTCAACTGTAAAAAGTACTCTTGATGTAGGGGACAGGAATTATATAGGAGGTATATCAGGCGGAAGCGACGGAATTCTTACAAATTGCCATGTCACCGGCTTGAACATGACAATTAATGGCTCTGCTTATTTCGTAGGAGGTGTGTCAGGAGATTCAGGAAATTCTATGGACACCTCAATATTTTCAAACAACTCTGCGCAAGGAACCATTACGATTACTTCTGCAACAGCTGCCAGACATGCAGGTGTTGGAGGATTGGCAGGTTGTACATCAGGAGGAAACGTGGAGTTTTCATATTCAGATGTGGCTATTAATGTAACTGGCCCGGCAGGAACTATAGTAAGTCATACCGGCGTTATGGCGGGCGATGTAGATGCAGGAGGAGAGAGCAATACAAAAAATATAAGATACTGTTATTCATCAGGCACAGTTACTGTAAATGGATCGCTCATAAACGGAAGCATCGGACAGGCAGGAGACTTTGCCTACGGTCTTGCACACCCTGCTTGTGTTGATGGTCGTCCTATTATAAGTACTAGTTATTGCGGTACACCCGGGGCAGGTGTAACACCTCCTACGACTTTATGCGTATATGACAGTTCTCCATCACCAGGTCCTGATGCTGTGGCTTGGAACGATATTAAAGATGCAACAGTAACAATAGGCGGAACTCCTATCAATGTTTGGAATCCCAACGGTACATTAAATCAGGCAGCTGTTAATACAGAAACAAGAACTGTATCACTCCCTGTTGTTCAAATGAAAACCACAACCAATTGGACAGAAACAATTACAAGAACAGATAACCCTGGTATTACTTATCAACTCGCAGAATATGTAAACTCCGCTTTCGACCCAAGTACTCTTGAAGAAAGACTTAGAGACGGTTCAGTAAAAATAGCAAAACACGCCGATGAATTTACACAAGAAGTAATCACCGTAGCCGGTGTGGATGAAAAATTTGAATAAGTTGACTGGAGAACTATCCCTATAATAAGCGATGACCTGTACAAAGCTAATGATGTAGAAGCCGAAGATAAATATGACAGAACAATAGAAGAAATTAATGCGCAAGATAAAAAACTTCAGCTTGAACAAACTTCTATCGAAGTAGAATACAAAGCTATAAGCTCAGAGCGAGAATCCGTCAAGAAAATTCTTGATACAAACGCTCAAAGTTCTTTCAAATACTTCTCCTAAACTTTTGTAACAAATTTTTAATAATTCCTTAAAATTCTTCAAGCGCATACGTGTTTTTGTCGATGTGACGAGTGTATGTGTGTGTAGAAAAGCGCATTGCGAGCCAAGGCTGAATTGAGTGGCGAGAGCCACGAAAGAAACGCCGTTAAGAGCGAGCAAGCAAGTGTAAAGGAAAAAGACTTAAAAATGGGTTTGTCATCAAATCAAGCAAGATTTTTATCTCTAACCTCAAGGCAAGTTGACCTGGAGCATAGAATCCAGCAAATTTGTCAAAGACGCTTGCGTTTGTCTTCCGAGCTCGAAAAAGTTGCCACCGCATACAATAATTCAATATCAAATCGCAGGATGTTTATACCTGTACCTGGGCAATTACAGAATTTATCAGTACAACATCTTTCAGAAGTTGGTTATAGAGTGATTGAAACCGAATCAAACAAACTTGTTATGAATTCTATAAATATAGTACCTCCAGGATATACAAGCATTGATTCTCAGGCAGACTTTATGAATATGGTATCTCAAATGAATAGTGGTATTGGTTTGAGTGGAAATTATAT
>JAEWLZ010000120.1 GCA_023457295.1 Cyanobacteria bacterium OH_PDB_112 | reverse complement strand
ATGTTGTTCGTCTATAACAATCGGAATTAATATATTTGTTATCCCTAAATCACATGTATTTATTATCGGCTCGGGAGAATCGAGATTTTTTTTATTCCATTTAATATTGCAATAATTAAATAAGTTTTTTTTAAAATAAAAATCATTAAAGTTTTTTGATTTTGTTATAATTTGTCCTGAATTATCAACAATAACAATAGGGATATCAGTCGTAAACGCAAATGTATCCTGGAGTTTTTGCAAAAATTCAATATCTATTAAATCCAATAAATTTAAATTTTCTTTTTTAGGCACTTGCAATATACCTCTTTTCACATGGGATATTATTTTAAATTATTTCTTTAGATAATTTAAACCTAAGTCAGCTATTCAAAAGGGCTATATTTGAAAAGATTTTATTGTTTAAAAATTCATAATTTGTCTATTGTTTAAGTGAATGAATTCTTTTATAATTCCAAAAAATAAAATACTTAATAAACAGAGGTTATTTTTTATGAAAAAATTGTTTTTTATTTTATTCATTTTTATAATTCCGTTAAATAGAGTATTGGGAGATACATTAAATAATACCGAAAATACTGCTTTGCCAAATAAAGTATCAGAAATTAATTCTATGCAAAATGATGAACAGAAAGTAAAAGAATGGAATAAATATAGTTCTCCCGAAAATTATGTAATTATAAATAAAAAAAACTGTTCTGCTGTTGTTTATGACAAAGACGGCAATCAAATAAAAAACTTTGAAGTTGGAATCGGTAGAGATAAAAGCGATGATTTTAATGATACATTAGGGCTGACTGGTAAGCCTAAAAATACAACACCGGCAGGAGAATATTCGCTTATTTCAAATATATTTAACACATCCGCTTATGGGGATATAACGCTTTCTTTAGGGGCAAAAGCTAATAAAACAAAAACTGATAAAAAAGTAGTTGCTTTACATAAAGTTCCAAAATTCCGTCAAAAAGACAGGCTTAAAAAATTCCATGACGGAGATTTGGCTAACAATAGAATGTCTCATGGCTGCATAAATTTTCTTGAAGAAGATTTTATTGAATTTATAAAATTAATTCACGGTGGTCTTAAAGTTTATGTTTTACCTGAAGAGTCCGACAATAAGCTGATTTTGACTAAAAATGATAAGGATGAATTCGAATTTAGACAAACAAAGTATTAAATACTTTTAATAAATAATAATTTAATAGACTGAAATGCTATTTATGCTCAAATCTTGCCCGAACAGCTATAAAGATAAAATTATTACTTTAGGCAGGGCTTTTTTAATTTTATAGGAATAGAATGATAAAGATGTTTAGTTAAAAAATATTATTCTGAACATACGTTTTAAAAATCCAAAAAAGGAGAATTCTAAAATGAAAAAACAATTACTAACATTCGGGGCATTTTTAGTATTGGCTCTAAGTGCTTTGCCTAGTATGGCAGCTTGCAACTGTTGTCAAACTAAATCTTTTTGTCCTTGTCCTTCAGTAGCTCCTTGTTGTGCTGCTCCTGTTGTAACAAGATGTTGCCCTGCGTGCCCTTGTGCTATTAAAAGCCCTTGTTGTCGCTTACCAATAGCAGCACCTTGTTGTCCTGCGGCTTGTCCTTGTGCTGCTGCACCTGTTAAAACACCTTGTTGCAAAATGAATACTTGCAATGATTGTTGTGATTAATCTATTGGTCTAAGAATTTAAGCAATAGCATTTTAGGAGTGTATGTCGAATATATTTCGATGTGCACTCCTATTTTATTAATGCGCTTTAAAAAACCTTTGGTTTGTAGCATTAGGGCTGTCTCCGCCAATGGGAACTTTTAAAGGCATCATGCACTTAGGGCATCTACCTACATAAAAAGTTGCATCTTTATTTTGGTATAGTCGACCGTAAACATTGCAACATTCGAAGTAAACTCCTAAAAATTTTTTTGGATCACGACTTTTTTCTTCCATATAAATAACCTATGATTAAATGTAACCTTCCAAAAACATATTATGTTACAATCCAAATATGGTCAATATAGCTGAAGTAGTAAAATTGTTAAAAGCCCAAAACTCGCCGCAAAGTGAGTTTGTTCAATATACAGAAAAAAACTCTGATCCGTTTGTTGTTTTGATTTCTTGTATTCTTAGCTTACGTACTAAAGATGAGACAACTTATCCTGCAACTATGCGAATGTTAGAATTGGGAAAAACGCCCGAAGACTTTTTGAATATTTCACAAGAAAAACTTGAAAAAGCAATTTATCCTGTAGGATTTTATAAAAATAAAGCAAAGCAAATTTTGGATATTGCAAAAATTTTGGTTGAGAAATATAATTCTCAAGTCCCTAAAACCATAGAAGAATTAGTAAAATTTAAAGGTGTAGGACGTAAAACAGCTAATTTAACCCTCGCAAAAGGGCATAAAATTCCTGCAATTTGTGTAGATGTGCATGTGCATAGAATTTGTAATCGTTTGGGTTATGTTAATACAACAACACCTGATGAAACGGAAATCGTTTTAAGAAAAATTCTTCCTCAAAAATTTTGGATGGATTTTAATACACTTTTAGTCACTCATGGGCAAAATATTTGTCGTCCTATAAAACCAAAATGTAATGAGTGCAAAATTAATAATATTTGCCCTAAACTTTTGTAACAAAGTTTTAATAATTCCTTAAATTTCTTCAAGCGCATGTGTGTTTTTGCCGATAAGACGAGTATGTGTGTGTAGAAAATTAAGGAAAAAGACTTAAAAATGGGTTTGTCGTCAAATCAGGCAAGATTTTTATCTCTAACCTCAAGGCAAGTTGACCTGGAGCATCGTATCCAGCAAATTTGCCAGAGACGCT
>JAEWLZ010000119.1 GCA_023457295.1 Cyanobacteria bacterium OH_PDB_112 | reverse complement strand
CCGCTGCGCGTAGCGGCGGGCGGCGCCGATTTCAGCGCCCTGACGGTGGATGCTCCCAACGTGTTTGTGGATGCCGTGAAGCCCGCCGAGGATGGCAGCGGGGATGTGGTGCTGCGCCTGTATGAGGCCAAGCACGGCGATACCACCGCAGTGCTGACGGTGCATCTGCCGGTGGCGGAGGCATGGCTGTGCGACCTGCTGGAAAACCCCACCGAGCCGCTGGCGGTCACGGGTGCAGAAATGCGCTTGCACCTGCGCCCCTTTGAAGTGAAAACCGTTCGGTTGAAGGTGCGCCCATAGGCAGGGGGAAACAAAGGGGCAGGGGGTGGCCGCATGGCCGCTCCCTGCCTTGTTTTTTGGGGCAATGGTCTTGGCTTTGGTGCCGCTCGCCTCATCGCCGCTTCGCGGCTGTTCGCTCGCTCGCGGGGGGGGGGTGCGCTGCGGCGCGGGAGCTTGGGGCTTTGACCCAGCCAACCTGCGGTTCGCTTTCGCCTGCGGCGAAGCGGTCACTGGCCGCCCGCTCGCCTCCGGCGCCCAAACCCCATGAGGGGCTCCGCCCCCTCAACCCCTGCAAGGGCTTCGCCCTTGACCCCCTTTTTGGCTTACCTCTTTTTGGCTTACCAATTTGGCACTTTCGCCCTTGAGCCTTCTTTTGTTTACTCGTGTTCCCCTTCCATTGTGGCGCGCAAGGTTCGCAGTGCCTGCGCCATGGCATCCCTTCCATAGGGCATCGGCTCAAAGCTGATCGATTCGTGATACCCCGTGGCGCGCAAAACGTCCAAAATGCGCGCTAACGCCGCCGAATACCCCGCCACCGGCAACACCCGCTCGCTCTCGCAAATGTGCACATGCCCCAGATAGGCCGCATACCGCGCAATGTCCTGCGGATCTTCCCGCTCCCACAGCAGATGAACGCTATCGGCCAGCAGCCGCACCCGCGGATGGTTCACCTGTTCCACCAGCGCCATGCCCTCCGGCAGCGTGCGGATGAAGTTCGCCTCATACCCGCCGATCGGCTCAATCAACAGCGTAATTCCGTACGCTTCCAGCAGCGGCAGCATCTCCACCTCAATCATCTCCGCCAGTTGCCGGTACCCTTCCTCCGTCGACGTGCCCGCGGGCAAGTTGCGCGCGCCCGAGCTGCCAAACACCAGCTTGCGCGTGCCCAGCGCCCCCAGCCGCTCAAAGGCACCTGCGAGGTACTCGTGCACCGGCTCGCGCCGCGCGTCGGGCCCGGTGAGGCGCAGCGAGGGCGCAAACAGGTTGCATGCAGAATCCGCGCCCAGCCCCAGTTGCGGCAACGTGCGCCGCAGCTGGGCAAACGCATCGTCGCTCAGCGCGGCCACCTGCATCAGCGGAAACTCCGCAAAGTGATAGCCCGCCTCCCGCACATCCGCAAGCAGGGCATAGTCGATGGCATCCTTCATGGGGGTGGCAAAACCGGTGCAAAATCCGTAGCGCATGGGCAAACCTCCTGCCTTGTGGTGCATGGTGAAAGGCACCTGACCGTGGTATAATTTGCGGATAAAGGGGGCAAGGGCAATGGCAAAGCAACCGCTGCTGATGTTTGTGGAGCCGGGGTACGGCAACTCCACCTGGTTTGCCAAAAGCTCCGCGGGGCTGCGCGCGGGCGCGGCGCGGCGCGAAATTGGGCTGGAACAGCTGCGCCAGCCCGCCGAGCTGCGCCAGTACCCCGATGTGCGCAGCGCCGTGCTGGTGGGCGCCAGCCGCCCCTGGACCTGTGCCATGATTCACGCGCTGGAGCAGCAGGGCGTGCGCCCGGTGTTGGTGGGCTGCTCTCCACAGGATTTTGGCGATGCCGTCAGCGGCCCGGTGTTTGACCGTCGCACGCTGGTGGAGCGCATGGTCGCCTATTTCCATCAGGCCGGGCGGCGCAGGCTTGCCTGTGTGGGCAATAAGGCTGGCGATGCCAACGATGAGCTGCGCCGCCTTGCGTTTCTCAGCGGCGCGCGCAAGCTGGGGCTGCCGGCATCCGACCGGGATGTGTTCGGCGGCGAGGGCGATCTGCTGCCCATGGTCAACCGCTTTTTGGATCACGCCTCCGCCTACGATGGCGCCGTGTGCGTGAACGATCAGGTGGCCGTGCAGCTGATTGTGGGCGCGCGCCAGCGCGGCATCCGCGTGCCGGAGGATCTGTTTGTGGCGGGCTCGGGCTCCTGCATCATCGGCTCGCTGATTACCCCGACCCTCACCACCGCGATGCTGGATTATTACCAGATGGGCGTGCAGGCGGTGTATGTGTGTCATCACCTGGAGAAAAACCCCGATCTGGAGGCCGTATGCGTAACCTTGCCCTGCCAGATCATCTGCCGGGGCAGCACGGCGTTTTGGCCGGAGCACCCGCAGGGCGGCACGCGCCCGGCCGAATGTGCGCCCGAGCCGCTGGCCGAGGACCCGGACTTTGACCGCCTGGATCAGATTGAAAACTGCCTGCTGCGCTGTGATGCGCTGGATTTTGGCGTGCTGCGCGGCATGTTGCTTTCCCACAGCGCCGAGCAGATCGCCGCCGATCTGTTCATCTCCCCCGGCACTGTGAACTACCGCGCCAAAAAGCTGTACCGCCATATGGGCGTCACCAACCGGCAGGCTTTTTTGCAGCGGCTGACGCCCTACCTGACCAACATTGCAGCTCTGGATGAATACCTCCCAGGGAATCCATCTTCTGGCTTTTCATTGTAACATGCGCCCGGCGACCCCCACAAGTTAAAAAACCGTCCGGAAATTCCCCGCCGATTTGCTTTGTGCATCCGGCGAATTTGTTGCATACTAAAACTAACGAGGGGCGCACGCCCCTGATCTTTCGAGGAGGCAAAACCCATGAAAAAGGCTCTTTCCATCCTTTTGGCGCTGGCGCTTGTGCTCGGCCTGTCGGCTGTGGCCGTGGCCGATGGTTTCCCCACCAAGAACATGACGTTGATTGTCCCGTGGAACGCGGGCGGCTCTTCTGACCTGATCGGCCGCCTGCTGTGCGCCGAAATGGAGCAAACTTTGGGCGTGACCATCTCCGTGGTCAACACCCCCGGCGCCACCGGCACCGTGGGCATGAACGATGCGCTGCTGGCCCCCCACGATGGCTACACGCTGATCGCCAATGCCACGCCTTACAGCCACGGCATCATGGGGCTGGCCGATTGGAAGCCCGCCGATTGGGATTTCCTGGCCGCCTACTATGTGCCCGGCATCATCGCCGTTTCCAAGGATAGCCCCTACAAAACCTTCCAGCAGCTGTATGACGCGATGCAGACCGGCGAAGTCACCTGCGGCACCGCGGGCGTGGGCTCCTCGGGCTACACCAACATGAGCCTGCTGTCCGCGGCGGATGCGGGCATGGGCAACTACAAGCACATCGCCTATTCCGGCGGCGCCGCGGCCATCACCGCCGTGATCTCCGGCGAAGTGAACTTCACCCCGCAGCTCTCCAACGAAATGGTGGATTACCTGCGCTCCGGCGATATGATCGCCCTGGCCGCCCTCACCGCCGATGACCTCCAGCTGGATGGCGTGAGCTATGTGATCCCCTCCATCAAAACCTTCCTGCCCGATGTGGAGAAGGTGCTGCCCTGCGGCGATGCCTTCGGCCTGATGTTCCCCTCCGATGTGCCCGCCGAAAACAAGGCTGTGATCGAAGCCGCGTATCTGCAGGCCGTGAAGACCGAAACCGCGCTGCGCTTCGCCCAGCAAAAGGGCGTCATTCTGCTGGGCAGCAACCTGGCCGATTCCAACGCCCTGAAGGATCAGGCCGCTCAGAAGGTCGGCTGGATTCTGTTTGACACTGGCGTGGCCATCAATTCCCCCGAGGATTACGGCTACCCCCGCGCGCAGTAACCATTCCAACGGCCAATGGGAGGGCGCCCAGGCGCCCTCCTTTCCCATTTGAACTTGAAAGGCGGGAATTTCCTTGGCTGAACAGCGCGAACCCATTCCGGCCGCCGAGGCGCAGGGCGAACCGATCGCCCCGGAAGCGCATTCCGCCCTCGGGCAGGTCAATACCCCGGACGAAAAGCGTCATCTGGACTTTTTTACCTCGCTGGTGCTCATGGGCATCTGCGTGTGGGTGATTGTCACCTCGCAGGGGTACTATCAGCAGCAGCTCAAGCGCAAAATCTGCTCCACGTTTTACGAGTCCACAGGTTTCATGCCCACGGTGTTTGCGGGCTTTCTGCTGGTGATGAGCCTATTGCTGCTGTTGCAATCCCTCAAAGGCGCGGGCCTCGGGCTGCGGCTCAAGGAGCTGGGCAGCGCGCTGCGCCAGACCCTGCGCAGCCAAACGGTGTATAAGGCGCTGGGCGGGCTTGCGATTTTTGCGGTGTACATCTACTTCCTGCTGGGGCGCATGTACTTTGGGGTGGCTTCGGTGCTGGTGCTGTTCGCCACGCTTTTGTACGCCTACTTTGACCGTCACAACCTGCCCCGGGTGCTGCTCAAATCCGTGTTGATCTCCGTATTGTCCGTCGCGGGCATTGTCGCGCTTTTCCAGTACGCATTCTCGGTACCCATGCCGTAAGGAGCTGTTGCACATGTATTTACAGTACGTTTTGGACGCCCTGCAGGTGGTGTTTTCGCCCTTCGGCTTCATCGCGCTGGTGCTGGCGGTGCTGCTGGGGCTCATTTTTGGCATGCTTCCCGGGCTCACGGCCACCATGGCCGTGGCGCTGCTCACGGGGCTTACCTATTCCTTTGATGGGCCGCTGGCGGTGCTGGTGCTCATCGGCGTGTATATTGGCGCCATCTCGGGCGGCTGCCAATCCGCCATCTTGCTCAACATTCCCGGCACCCCCGCCTCCGCCGCCACCGCCATGGAAGGCTATCCCCTGGCACTTCAGGGC